>DATINJ010000194.1:0-3512 GCA_035474375.1 Kineosporiaceae bacterium
TCGGCCAGCGGTGGCTCCTGCACCGAGCAGATCTCCTGTGCTTTCCAGCAGCGGGTGTGGAAGCGACAGCCGGACGGCGGGTTGATCGGGCTCGGCGTCTCGCCACGCAGTCGAATCCGCTCGCGGTTCTCCCGGCGATCCGGGTCGGGCACTGGCACCGCCGACAGCAACGCGTGCGTGTACGGATGCATCGGTCGCTCGTAGAGCGCCGTGCGATCGGCGATCTCGACGATCTTGCCGAGATACATCACCGCCACCCGGTCCGCGATGTGCCGGACCACGGAAAGGTCGTGAGCGATCACCACGTAGGTCAGCTGGAACTCGGTTTGCAGATCCTCCAGCAGGTTGATCACCTGCGCCTGGACCGACACATCGAGCGCCGATACCGGCTCGTCAGCGATCACCAGCTTCGGCCGTAGCGCCAGCGCTCGGGCGACACCGATCCGCTGTCGCTGCCCGCCGGAGAACTCGTGCGGGTACCGGTTGTAGTGCTCCGGGTTCAGGCCGACCAGCTTGAGCAGGTCCTGAACCGCGGGCTTGATCTGGGCCGCCGGAACCGTCTTGTGCAGCCGGAAGGGTGCACCGACGATCCCGCCGACGGTGTGCCGCGGGTTCAGCGACGAGTACGGGTCCTGGAAGATCATTTGGACGTCGCGGCGCAGCGGCCGCATCTGGCCGGTGGACAGGTGACTGATGTCCCGGCCCTCGAACTCGATCGTCCCATTGGTCGGTTCGATCAACCGGGTGAGCAACCGACCCGTGGTGGTCTTGCCGCAGCCGGACTCCCCCACCAGGCCGAGGGTCTCGCCTCGGCGGACGGTGAAGTCCAGACCATCGACGGCCTGGACGGCGCCGACCTTCCGGCGCAGCAAGCCGCGGACGATCGGAAAGTGCTTCTCCAGGCCGGAGACCTTGAGCAGCGGGGTACCGGCGGAGTCCGCGGCCGGCGCCACGGACGTGGTGTCTGACGTGGTCATAGCTTCGGCTCCACCTCCTCGGTCCAGATCTGTTTGCGTCGAGTCGCGGTCAGGTGGCAGGCCACCGAATGCGCCGATCCGGGCTCGATCGGCACCAGCTCGGGCACCTCGGTCAGAGACCGGCCGTCGGTCAGCGCGCAGTACGGGCACCGCGGGTTGAACGAGCACCCGGGCGGCAGGTTGATCAAGCTCGGCGGGGTCCCCATCACCGGGATCAACCGCTCCTGGCGGGCGCGATCCATCCGGGGCATCGAGCTGAGCAGGCCCCAGGTGTACGGATGTTCGGGGCGCTTGAAGATGTCCTGGACGCTGGCGTGCTCGACGGCCTTCCCGGCGTACATCACCAGGACGTCGTCGGCCAACTCCGCGATCACCCCCAGATCGTGAGTGATCATGATGACCGCTGAGCCGAATTCCCGCTGCAGGTCGCGGATCAGGTCGAGGATCTCGGCCTGCACGGTGACGTCGAGCGCGGTCGTCGGCTCGTCGGCGATCAGCAGCTCCGGGTCGCAGGCCAGTGCCATCGCGATCATCGCCCGCTGCCGCATCCCACCGGAGAACTGATGCGGGTAAGCGTCCACCCGGGACGCCGGCTCCGGAATGCCCACCCGGCCGAGCAGGTCGATCGCGTGCTTGCGGGCGACCTTCGTGCTGACGTTGTTGTACAGCTGGTACGCCTCGATGATCTGGGCGCCGATCTTGTAATACGGGTGCATCGAGGACAGCGGGTCCTGGAAGATCATCGCCATCTTCCGACCGCGCAGTCGGCGCACCGAATCCGCTGTGGCAGCGACCAATTCCTCGCCGTCCAACCAGATCTCACCGGTGATCTGGGCACCCGTACCGCGGTGCAACCCCATGATCGCCATGCTGGAGACGCTCTTGCCCGAGCCGGACTCACCAACGATGCCGAGGGTTCGCCCGCGCTCCAGCGAGAACGACAACCCGTCCACCGATTTGACCAGACCGTCGTCGGTGGGAAAGTGCACCTTCAGGTCTCGGACGTCGAGAAAGGGACCACCAGTCGTGGACCTCTTCTCGGACGGCGCGGCCATCTCGCCCAGGACCTCGCTCATCCGAGCCTCACTCTCGGGTCGATGGCCGCATAGGTGATGTCGACCACGAGGTTGGCGAGCACCACGAAGAGGGCGGCGATCAGAGTCACTCCCATCACCTGGGGCATGTCATTGGTGTTGATCGCGTGCACCGCGTAGGCACCCAAACCGTTCAGGGAGTAGGTCTTTTCGGTCAGGATGGCGCCGCCCAGCAGCAGCCCGAGGTCCAGGCCGAAGATCGTCAGAACCGGGGTGAGGGACGAGCGCAGGGCATGCTTCAGCACCACCGTCCGTTCCGGCAGGCCTTTGGCCCGAGCGGTGCGGATGTAGTCCTCGCCCATCGTCTCCAGCATGCCGGCCCGGGTCAGCCGGGCATACCCGGCCGCGTACAAGAAGGCCAACGTGGTCCACGGCAAGATCAGGTCGTAGGCCCACTCCACCGGATTCTCCAGCAACGGCGTATAGCTGCCGCCGGACGGGAAAATGCCGAACTTGTAGCTGAATAGAGCTAGCGCTATCAGGCCGGTGAAGAAGATCGGCAGCGAGACTCCGGCCAGGGCGATCCCCATCGCCGCCCGGTCGAAGAAACTGCCCTTGCGCAGCGCGGAGATCACTCCCGCGCCGATGCCGAAGGTCAGCCAGATCACCGCCCCACCGGCCGCCAGCGACATCGTCACCGGCAATCGGTCGAGCAGATCCGGCAGCACCGGGTTCTGGGTGAGGAACGAGTAGCCCAGGCACGGGGCCGGGCAGTGGACCGTGGTCGGGCCGGTGCTGTAGTCCGCCCCGGCGACGAGGCCCTTCAGGAAGCGCCCGTACTGCACCGGGAGCGGCTTGTCCAAACCCAGCTGCTGGGCCCGCTCATGCACCTGAGCGGCATCCGCGCTCCGGCCCGAGTAGCGCGAGGCGAGATCGTCCGCGCTGGCCCCGGCCAGTCTGGGCACCAAGAAGAAGATCGCGAAGGTGATCATACTGACCAGAAGCAGCAGCAGGACAGCGGCGAACAGACGCCGCAGGATGTAGCTGAACATTTCTACCTTTCGTCTATTCGCCGCTGTCCGTGCTACTGACTATTGGTCACGCAGTGTCGCCTACGAGGTGATTACTTGACCCCGAGCGCGGTGTAGTCGTACTCCTGGAACCCGTTGGTGATGAACACGTTCTTCAACGTCTTCGGGCGGTAGAGCAGTCCGTGCGACCAGACGCTGGGCAGCACGTAAGCGTCGTCCATGACCTTCTTGTCGGCCTCGACCCAGATCTTCTCCCGGGCCGGGGTGTCGGTGGTCGCCAACGCCTTGTCGATCAGGGCGTCGATCGCGGGGTCCCGGACGCTGACGTTCGAGCTACCACCGGTTTCCCGGATCACTCGGCTGTCGATGATCTGGCTGAGGAAGCCGTAGCCGTCCGGCCAGTCCGCACCCCAGCCGTTCACGATCAGGCCGAGGTTGTTCTTCTTCGCGAACGACGGCTTGCCGGCGTA
>DATINJ010000195.1:0-18018 GCA_035474375.1 Kineosporiaceae bacterium
CCGGGCGATGGACCATCGCGTCGTCGCGCACTACGGCGGCGACGTGACCCGAGCGAACCGCCAGCCCGGATCCCGGTACGCGACTGCAGAATGAGCCTCCGATCCAACGCATCGACCTGAGCGCACGCGGGCGATCGGGAAACCCTTCTCATAGGGTGGCCCACAGCCGAACCAGGCGGGGACCGGTGCCACGATGCCGGCGCCCGGGGGCATGGTCCGGGGTGAAGGAGGGTGCGGGTCTGCGGATGAGCGCGTGCCTGACTCTATGGTCAGAATGACGATAAGATGCTACTGTCAGAATGACGATAAGACATCGCGCACTTCCTGCACTACTGACCTCGCCCACGCTCGCGGGCTCCACTGACAGGGGACATCTGGTGAACTCGCTCTTCCCCCTGATCATCGATGCGGCCAACACCTCGGCGTTCGTCCTGTTCGGGGCACCCACCACCTGGGGTGAGGTAGCCGGCTTCGCCAGCGGCGCCCTCTGCGTGTGGCTGGTCGCTCGGATGAGTATCTGGAACTGGCCCATTGGCATCGCCAACAACCTCTTCTTCCTGCTGCTGTTCTTCAGCGCGGGGCTGTACGCCGACGGCGGCCTGCAGATTGTCTTCATCATGCTCGCCCTGTACGGCTGGTGGGCCTGGCTTCGCGGCGGGACCGCCCGGAGCGAGCTGCCGGCCTCGCGGACCACTGGCCGCCAGTGGGCCATGCTCGCGGGCGCCGGGATCGTGGGGACGACCGCGATGACATGGTTCCTGAGCGCGCACACCGACTCCACGGTCCCGCTCGCGGACGCGTTCACGACCGTTCTGAGCCTGCTGGCCACCTGGGGTCAGACGCGCAAAAAGGTTGAGTCCTGGTGGCTGTGGATCCTGGCGGACGTCATCTATGTGCCGCTGTACCTGCACAAGAACCTGACCCTGACGGCGCTGCTGTACCTCGGCTTCATGGCCCTGTGCATCGTCGGCCTGACCCGCTGGAGGCGCGAACTACGGACCAGTGCCTCCGCCGCGTCCCCGCCCCCGGCCGTTGTCGAGGCAGTGGCATGAGCTCGACCATGCGCACCTCACGGGACGCGCGGTTCGCGCACGGCCTGGTGATCGGCAAGTTCTATCCTCCGCACGCCGGGCACCACCTGCTGATCGAGACGGCGGCAGCCGCGTGCCGGCGTCTGAGCGTGGTCGTGATGGCCGCCACCTGCGAGAGCATCCCATTGACCTACCGTGTGCAGTGGCTGCGGGAGGCCCACCCGTCCGTCGTATCCGAAACCGAGTGCCTGATCTGCGTGATCGGCGTCACCGACGACCTGATCGTGGACTACGACAGTGAGAAGGCGTGGGAGGGGCATGTGGCGCTGATGCGCGCGGCCATCGAGCGGTCCGTGAGCATGTCCGGCGACGACGCGAGCGCGGCCGTCGTGGACCTGGTCGCGACCTCCGAGCCGTACGGCGCCGAGCTGGCGCAGCGCCTGGGGGCCACTCACCTCCTGGTAGACCCGAACCGCAGCACGCAGCCGGTCAGCGGCACCGCGGTGCGCGCCGACGTCGCCCGGCAATGGCAGCACCTGCGCGGTCCGGTTCGGGCGGGTCTGGCGCGGCGGGTTGTCGTCCTGGGCGCGGAAAGCACCGGGACCACGACGGTGTCCAGCTTGCTCGCCGAAGCCCTCCGCGCTCGCGGTGGTTGCTGGGAAAACACCGGGTGGGTACCGGAGTTCGGGCGCGAGTTCACCATCCGCAAGCTGGCCGCCGCGTCGGCGATGGCTGCGGCGAGCGGCTCCGCTACCCCCGGGATGGACGACCTGATCTGGACCAGTGAGGACTTCACCGCCATCGCCGCCCGCCAGCAGCAGCTCGAGAACGCCGCCGCCGCGACCGGCTCCCCGGTGCTGGTCTGCGACACCGACGCGTTCGCCACCAGCATCTGGCACCAGCGCTATCTCGGTACCCCGATGGCGGCGGGGCACCCCACTCCGACCCGCTCGCTCGGTCGAGCCGACGGCGGCCCGGGCGCGGACCTGTACTTGCTCACCGACGACGAGGAGGTGCCTTTCGTTCAGGACGGCATCCGCGACGGAGAGCATCTGAGGTCGTGGATGACCCGGACGTTCGTCCAGGAACTCAACGCCTCGGGCCGGCGGTGGGTGCATCTGAGAGGGTCCCTGGACGAACGGGTGGCCGAGGCGGTACGCCAGGTTGACGTGTTGCTGGCGGAAGGCTGGCCGTTGGCCGATCCTCCGGGATGACCGCCCGTCAACGTTGTGGTCACCGAACTAGCGGTCGAGCCGGTTCCAGGCAAGCACGGTGCTGGGTGTTCCAGCGGCCTCGGCGGCGATCGCACCGCGATCCACCACCCAGTGCAGGCCATCCGGTGCCGGGTACCAGGCCAGGGGAGCGGTCGTGCCGTCCTGACCAGGTCGCATCGACAAGGTGGCGACCGCGGCGGCGTCCACGGTGGGGCCCGCCGCGCGCTGGATGCTCGCTTGCATCAACCGATCGACGCTTTCGACGTCCGGGACCACCTGCTCGGCGCCGACGGCCGCTCCGGAACGGCTGTCAATCACCACTGCGGCTGCGGAGTTGGACGGGTGGGCGCCGCCGAAATCCTCCAGCACGTCCAGCCGAACGGACAGGAATTGCCGCCAGACACCGGGGTTTTCGGGTGTGATCTGCAGCATCAAGGGCTGAGCGGCTGGGTCCTGCTGGTCGATTCGGGTACGGAAGGACTGGACCAGGTCTTCGACCCGTCCGTTCAGCACGGTACCGATCCGAGCATCGACGCCAGGTGCTCCGCCGCTGACGCTGGCGACCGGATAGGTCAGGGTCGCCCGGTCGGCGATGGTTTCGGTGCGGGTGGTGAAGGTCAGCACCGGTGGCGTGTCCACTCGCACGCTCGGAGCCTGATCCGCGTGCTGGGAGCGATTGAGGACCTGAATCCCGGCTGCGGCCGAGACCATCACCGCGGCCGCGGCCACCGTGACCAGCAGCCGTCGGGGTCGTGCCGGTGCCACTCGCAGGTGCTGGGTTCGTGGTGCCTGGGCCGGTCGCAGGTCGTGGTCCTGGAACTGATCCGCCCGGGCCGCGAGTGCCGCCCGCAGCCGCTGCTCGATCGGGTTGCTGTCCATGGTCGGGCTGCGGTGGTCGTTCGGTCCGGTCATCGCTGTGGCTCCATGATCGCTGTGAGGGCCGCCAGGGCGCGGCTCGTGGTTGACTTCACCGTTCCCCGGGAGATGCCCAGTGCCTCGGCCACTCCCTGTTCGGACAGATCGCCCCAATAGCGCAGGACCAGGACCTCGCGCTGGCGCCGGGGCAATCGTTGCAGGCCGGCCAGGACGGCGCGGTGCTCCTCGGCGAGGATCACCGCCGCGTCCGCGCCGGGCGCGTCGGTCACCCGGGGCCGCACGAACAGCCGGGCGGTACGGCGGCGCCGCAGTACCGAGCGGGATCCGTTGATCACCGTGGTTCGAAGGTATGCCGGTGCGGCGCTGGGGTCCTGCAGGCGATCCCAGGCCGCGTGCACCTTGCTGAACGCGTCCTGCACCACGTCCTCAGCGGTCGGCAGGTCGTCCACGAGCAGCACCGCCAGCCGCACCATCGACAGCCGGTGCGATCGGTACAACTGGTCCAGCCCCACGTCGTCCGTCATTTCCTCTCGTTCCGCGCTCCACCGCTGAGCCCGTTTCGAGGTGCTTCGCACCGGCTGGCGTCCATCGGTGTCGGCTGCGAAGTCGCCGATCGTCAGCACAATTTCGGACATAAGCTCGCATCCTTGGGTATCCGCCCCACTGTTGTGGGCTGGTCGCAGCCATAGACGTCCGAGGACGGCCGGGGTTGCTTCCAGCGGCCAAGAATTCTTCTGCCGGGCGACCAACGTCGCACGGACCTATCCGGTATCGGCCCTACGGCGCGGTCACTCCACCGGCTCGGTGAACTGGGTGAAGATCGCGAGGATGGCACGGGAGGCAAGCGACCAGCCGTCCTGGCCGGCCGGATCGTCGAGGCTATCCGGATCGGCGAACCAGACGATGATCGAGCCGCCGATCTGGGCTGCCACCGCGTTGGTCAGGTCGCGGATCCGAAATGGTGGTCGCAGGCGTAGCCCGTAGGCGTCGAGCAGGCCTTGCCAGGCCTGGTCTGCGGTGGCCCTGAAGGCCAACTGCCGGTGCGCGACCGCCGCCCGCACGCGTGGATCGCAGACGCTGATCAGGAACCCGAGCTCGACCCGGTACAAGGGGTCCTCCCGGTAGTGCCGATGGACCTCTTCCATCGTCCGGCAGAGGACGTCTTCGAGGGGCAGAGAGTTGGCGGCGCTGGCCTCGAAGCGAAGGATGCTCTCGGCGAGGCCGGGCACCAGCGTCGACTGGCGATCGGCGATATGGAACAGCAGGTCCGCCTGAAAGTCTGCCTGGCTGGGCCAAACCTGATACAGCGCCCCGGTGGTGATCGCGGCCGCGTCCAGGTTGCCGGTTCGGGCCCGAACCAGCGTGGTGGCTCGTTGCGCTACCTGGGTGAGCCGAACGTGCGACAGCGCGGCGGCCACAACGTCGTCACCAGACTCCTGGGCGCGCTCGCAGATCATGTCGACCGCGGCGTGAAGCATGAGCTCACGGGTCTCGGCAAGGGTGCGCTTGGGCATTCGCTTGCGCGTGACGTTCGAGGTCATCGGGCCTCCTGGTGCCGATTGGGGCGTCCCGGCTGGGGAACCGTTGACATCCGGTGGGCAGCACCCTACATTCACGACTCATAGAAAACCTACGAACGCGGTTGTGGCCTGAGATTCGATTTACCAAGCTGTCGGACGGCCGGTACATGCCAGGTCAGTTCCATGCGGCGGCCGAATCTCGTTCGAAGTGGCTTCCTGCACGAAAATCATTCCTGCAGAGTTAATCTCGACCGTTCTCGCGAGTTCCCGTGCCGCCTGTAGTGCCTACCGCAAAATGTTCGGTGGCCTGATTGGAAGGGTTCGCAATGTTGCTGATCCATGGTGTCCGAGGCCGATTTCTGGCTCTGGGGCTGACCTCCGTACTGGCTGTATCGGCCTGCGGCGGCGGAAGTTCTGACGCAGAACCGGTGAGCGCGCCGGTCGACTCGGCGGCTCCTACCCCGGCGAGTGCTACCTCGTCGAAGGACATGATCACGGACTATCTGAGCTACGTGGGCGGAAAGGACGGGCCGGCGACGGCGGGCGCGAAGCCGCTGGGGATCGGCTGGGTCAACATAGAAGGCGGGTCCATCGGCCCGACGCCCGAAGCGACCCGAGCGGCGCAGGCAGCGGTGCGGTACGTCAACGAGAAGCTCGGCGGGATCGGCGGTCGCCCGCTGGAACTGAAGGTTTGCACCATCACCTCTGCGGAGGAGGAAGGGCAGAAGTGCGGCCAGCAGATGCTCAACGACGCGAGTGTGCAGGCGCTGGCCTTCGGCAACGTCTTCCTCGGTGACACCTCGTTCAATTCGGTGATCGCCGGGCAGAAGCCCCTGCTGGTCGGGGTGGCCACCGGTGCCTCGATGCCGACCGCGAAGGACGCCTACATCCTGAATGGCGATCTGACCCACGTTTTCGCGCCCTGGGGAACCTATGCGCGGGACACCCTGCACGCCAAGACAGCTGCGGTGATCTACACGAACGCCCCGGGTGACAAGGCGGCCGGCGCCGCCGTCCGCCAGGGTCTGGAGGCCGCCGGCGTCAAGGTGACCTCGGTGGCCTTCGACGCTCAGGCCACCGACCTGCTCGGCCCGGTCACGGCCGCTGGGGCGCAGTCGGCTGACCTGATCGTGCCGATCGCCCAGGGTCAGGGTTGCGTTGGAATCGCCAAGGCGCTCAAGCAACTCGGAAACACCAAACCGGTCGTCGCAACCCCGGTGTGCCTGAGCGGGGACGTCGCCCAGGGGTTGGGTGGGGACCTGCCGACCTGGACCTACGGAATCGCTCAGACCCTGCCCACCGACCAGAGTGCCGCCGACGCCAAGGCCTATCTGGAGGCGGCGACCGCATCCGGCCTCGACGCCAAGGACGCCGCGCAGGTGTTCGCGGCCCTGGCCTGGAGCGAAATCCTCACCTACGCAAAGATGTTCAACGAGATCGGGGCTGACAAGGTCAGTCCGGAGACCGTCAGCGCGCAGCTGAAGAAGTTCACCGGCCCGGTCATCATGGGCGCTCCCGAAGTCAAGTGCGGCCAGTTCGCCGACGCCCCGGCCGTGTGCAACAGCCAGTCCAAGTTCTACGACTACCAGGGCAAGGGTAGTTTCAAGCAGGTCGCCAACTGGCTGCGGCCGCCGGCATGAGCACGACGCTCCCGCTGTTCGCCCTGCTGGGCCTGGGGCCCGGGGCACTGATCGCCGGGATCGCCGTGGCGCTGGTGGCCGGCTATCGGGGTGCCGGTGTGATCAACCTGGCCATCGGGGCCACGGCGATGGTCTCCGGGTACGTGTTCTGGTCCATCACCCAGGGCTTCTTCGGCTTCTCGCTGTCCACCGCGCTCGCACTGCCGATCGCACTGATTGCCGCCATGGTGGTCGGCGTGCTCACGGAATGGGTTGCCCTGCGGCCGTTGCGGACCGCGTCACCGTTGGCCAAGATGGCCGCCACCCTCGGGATCCTGCTCACCCTGCAGGCAACGATGGTGCTGGTCTTCGGTAGCCGTCCGCAGGCGGAGCCAAGCATCTTGCCGACCGGAACAGTGTCGGTCTTCGGGGTGATCGTCCCGGTGGACCGGTTCGTCCTCGCCGGCCTGGTCGTGGCGGTCACCGCCGGGCTGGCGGGGGCCTACCGCTGGAGCCGGTTCGGGCTCGCCACCCGCGCGGCCGCTGAGAACGAGGTGGCCGCGGTGCTGGCCGGGCTGTCGACCAACCGACTTTCGATGGCCAACACGCTGCTCGCGAGCGGGGTCGCCGGATTGCTGGGGGTGCTCGCCGCGCCGATCGTGCAGGTCGACTCGATCACCTTGCCGCTGCAGGTCGTCCCCGCCCTGGCGGCAGCCCTGTTCGCCCGATTCACCTCATTGTGGATCGCGCTGTTCGCCGGGCTGGCTCTGGGGGTGCTCCAGTCGGTGATCTACTTCCTGTCGACGCAGAGCTGGTTCCCGACCGACGACGGCAATGCCCTGCCCGGGGTACAACCGGTCCTGGTGTTCGTCGTCATCGTGGTGGCGTTGTTCTGGCGCGGCGCCGCCCTGCCCGGGCGCGGTGCGCTGGTCGAGTCGCGCCTGCCGGCCGTCCCGGTTCCGCACAACCTGTTGCGCCAGGCCCTGCTCACCTGTGCCGTGGGCGCGGCCGCGCTGGTGGTCCTGCCCTACGACTTCCGGCAGGCGCTGACCAACTCGGTGATCGGGATGGTGATCGTGCTGTCCTACGTCGTCATCACCGGCTACGTCGGGCAGATCTCGGTGATGCAGCTGGCGTTGTCCGGAACGGCGGGATTCCTGCTGTCCCGCCTGGCCGTGGCCTGGCATGTGCCGTTCCCGCTGGACGCCGCACTGGCGGTGATCGTGGCCACCGTGCTCGGCATCGCTGCCGGTGCGGCCGCCCTCCGGGTACGCGGGGTCAGCCTGGCCGTCGTCACTCTGGCGGCCGCGATGGCGATGGAGCAGGGCCTGTTCCTGAACACGTCCTTCGGCGGGTCCGGGGGAGTGTCGGTGCCCTCGCCGCAGGTGTTCGGCCTGAATCTGGGCCCGGACGCCGCCTTCCGAGGGATGGACGGCAGCCAGCCGAGCCCGGTCTTCGGGTTCCTGGCCCTGGCGGTGGCCGGTGGGCTCGGGATCTACGTGGCTAACCTGCGCCGAACTCCGCTCGGCCGGGCGATGCTCGCCGTCCGCTCGAACGAGCGGGCCGCGACGGCGGCCGGAATCTCGGTACGCGGCGTGAAGATCGCTGGGATCGCGATCAGCTCGTTGATCGCCGGTATCGCCGGGGTGCTCTACGGCTACAACTTCGCCTCGGTCTCGTCCGCCCGGTTCACCGCGCTGAGCGCTCTGGCGCTGATCGGGTTCGCCTACATGGGTGGCATCAGCATGGTCTCCGGGTCCGTGATCGCCGGGCTCTGGTCGACCGAAGGCTTCTTTCCGCACGCCCTGGAGCGGATGTTCGGGCTGAAGGGAACCTGGGCCCTGCTGATCGGCGGGATCTCCCTGGTCTTCACGCTGATCGCCAATCCCGACGGGATCGCCGGTGCCAGCTATCGGCGACGGCAGATCCGTCAGGCCGCTCGCGCGGCTCGGGCCACCGGACTCGTCGATCGGGCCCTTGATCGGGGTCAATCCCGGGCCGATCCGCCGACCGGGTCGCCGCCAGAACCCGGTGCCGCCCTCACCGTCGAGCAGGTGACGAAATGAGCCTGCTCAGGGCGCGCGGCTTGAGCGTCAGTTATGGCGGAGTGCACGCGCTCAGCGACGTCGACCTGACGGTGGAGCCGGGGCAACTGGTCGGCCTGATCGGTCCCAACGGTGCGGGCAAGACCACCTTCATCGACGCCGTCACCGGCTTCACCGCACACCGGGGGACGGTGCAGCTCGGCGAGCGGGACCTCACTCGGGCCTCGGCGCGAGCGCGGGCTCGATCGGGCCTGGCCCGGACCTGGCAGAGCGGAGATCTGTTCGATGATCTGTCGGTCGGGGAGAACTTGGCCGTGGCCGCCGACGAGCACCGCTGGTGGGGAACTCTGACCCGAACCCTGCGCGGCCCGGCGGGACTGCCACCGGCCGTGCGGAAGTCTCTCAGCCAGGTCGGAATGGAAAGCGCGATCGATCTGTCTCCGACCGATCTGTCCCAGGGGCAGCGCAAATTGGTCGGAGTCGCCCGGGCGCTGGCTGCCGAGCCCGCGCTGATCTGCCTGGATGAGCCGGCCGCGGGCCTGGACACCGCAGAGAGCCAGCAGCTCGGTCACCGGCTGCGAGCGGTCGCGGATGCGGGTACTGCACTGATTCTGGTGGATCACGACATGGGACTGGTGATGGGTATCTGCGACCACGTCGTGGTGTTGGAGTTCGGTCAGGTCATCGCCTCGGGCGCTCCCGAACAGGTTCGGGTCGATCCTGCAGTGATCACCGCCTATCTCGGAAGCTCCGCCGCCGCTACGCCGGTGGTGTCGGGATGAGCGCGCCGCTGCTCCACATCGATGCACTCACCACGGGATATGACGGCGCAGCAGTGGTTCGTGACCTCGAGCTGACCGTCGGCGCAGGGGAAGTGGTGGCATTGCTCGGCGCCAACGGTGCCGGAAAGACCACCACCTTGCGGACCGTGTCCGGGTTGCTCCGCGCCATCAGCGGCACCATCCGGTTCGCCGGCCATGATCTCGCCGGGCTGTCGGCCAGTGCCCGGGCCCGTCTCGGAATCGCCCATGTGCCCGAAGGGCGAGGCTTGTTCTTCGGGTTGACCGTGGCCGAGCATCTGCGACTGGGGTACCGGGGTGAGAATCTGGACGAATCCGTTGCCTATGGCCACTTTCCAGCGCTGACCGCGTTGCGGGATCGGCCGGCCGGGCTGCTGTCCGGAGGGGAACAACAAATGCTGGCCGTCGGTCGGGCGCTGGCCCGGCGGCCTTCCCTGCTGCTGCTGGACGAGTTGAGTCTCGGTCTGGCTCCGGTGATCGTGGAGAAACTGCTGCCGATCATCCGCGGGTACTCCACCGCGACCGGATGCGCCGTGCTGCTGGTCGAGCAGCATGTCGGGATGGCATTGACGGTCGCCGACCGCGGATACGTGCTGTCCCACGGAACAGTGAGCGCGCACGACACGGCCCAGCGGCTGCTCGCCGACCAGTCGCTGATCCTGGCCAGTTATCTCGGTGAACAACCCAGCCCGCAGAATGCACCGGTTCCAGCCAAGGAGAAGGCGACATGAGCAGCACCGAACCGAGTCCCCCCTGGACCCGCGGCGCCGGAGAGTTGGCCGGAATGATCGCCGGCGGGCAGCTGACCGCTCGTGCCGTCGTGCAGTCACACCTGGACCGGATCGCCGAGGTCAACCCCGCAGTCAACGCGGTCACCGCGGTGCTCGCGGAATCGGCTCTGACCGAGGCGGATCGGGTGGACGACGCGATCGCGGCCGGGCAGCCGGTCGGGCCGCTCGCCGGAGTTCCCTTCTCCATCAAGGAAAACCTCGACGTGGCCGGGCAGCCGACCACCGACGGCGTGGTGGCGTTCGGCGACCGCCGCGCCAGCATGGATGCCCCGGCCGTGGCCCAGCTGCGCCGGGCTGGTGCGATCCCGCTGAGTCGGACCAACATGCCCGACTTCGGCATGCGCTGGCACACGGACAACGCGTTGTTCGGAGCGACCCGCAATCCCTGGGACGCGTCTCGCTCCCCGGGAGGTTCCAGTGGCGGCGAGGCGGTCGCGCTGGCGACCGGGATGTCGCCGCTGGGGTTGGGAAACGACTACGGGGGATCGATCCGGTTGCCCTCGGGGGCCGCTGGGACGGTCGGGCTCCGTCCGACCCAGGGCCGAGTGGCGATGGCCACCAGCACGAATCCGTATCCCCCCACTCCGACCCTGCAACTGTTCGCCGTCGACGGGCCGATGGGGCGGCGGGTGGACGACGTTCGGCTGGCCTACGAGCAGATCTGCGGCGGCGATCCCCGCGACCCGCTGTGGGTGCCGGTCCCGGCCCTGCTGCCGGTCCCGGAGCGGTTGCGGGTGGCCGTCACCACCGCTTCCGCCGGCGGGGTCCACCCCTCGGTGGCTGCCGCCGTCCAGCGGGCCGCCGATGCCCTGGCCGACGCGGGCGCGGTGGTGGAAATGGTCGATCCGCCCCACATTGAAGAGGCCGCTACCCTGTGGCGGATTCTGACCACTGCCGAAATGCCCGGCCTCCTCGACGCTCTCGTGAAGCCGCTCGGATCGGCAGATGCCGCAACCTATCTCGCTGACTCGATGGCGAACGTGCCGATCATCGACCTGGCCGGCTATGTCGATGGCCTGGCTCGCCGGCACGCCATCGCCGCCGAGTGGTCGGTGTTCCTCGACCAGTACGACGTCGTCCTGGGGCCGGTCGGCACCCAACCCATGCACGCCGTCGGCTACGACCTCGGTGGCGCCGAGAACACCGACGCCCTCTGGCACTCCCATCGCCTGGTCGTCGCGGTGAACCTGCTCGGGCTGCCCACCCTGGTGGTACCCACCGGAATCGATGAAGACCAGCTGCCTCAGGGCGTGCAGCTGATCGGCGGTCGCTACCGGGAGAGCAGTTGCCTGCAGGCGGGCCGGCTGATCGAGCAGGCGCTCGGCACCTTCACCCCGATCTCTCCGAGGTGAATCAGCGGTCAGATGATATGTTCGATTCGTGACCTCGGATCGTGCAGGCTGGTCGTCGCCGGCTCCGAACCGGTGTCGACCATGAGCCGCTTCTCGCTGCCGGAAGACCGCCCGCCTGGGCTCGATTCGCCGCTCACCGCAAGGGTGATCAAATACAGTGCGCGCGTGCACGTTCAGGTCTTCAAGATCACTAATGGCCGGATCGGCAACAAGTGGCGGATCGGTGCGGGTTTCCGGAAGCCGGTGCCGACGCTGCTGCTCGAGCACACCGGCCGCAAGTCCGGGAAGCTGTTCACCACACCGGTTCTGTACCTGTCAGACGGGCCGAACCTGGTCCTGGTCGCCTCTCAGGGCGGGCTGCCCAAGAATCCGCAGTGGTTCGCCAATCTGCTGGCCCATCCGGAAACCCGAGTCCACCTGCGCAAGGAGCCGAACCGCCGGGTCGTCGCTCGGGCGGCCACCGCTGCGGAGCGGGCGGCCCTCTGGCCGCGGCTGGTCAACAGCTACGCCGATTTCGCCAAGTATGCCAACTGGGCCGATCGCGAGATCCCGGTCGTGATTCTCGCTCCCGCCTCACCCGAGGCCTAGTGTCTCGACCTGGCGAGGAGATAAAACCTGTTGGTCTTGGACCGGGCGATCCGTAGGATCGCCGACATGACCTTCACCGCCGACTTCCGATCGCGAAGTCTCTCCTAAACAGGCTCTAACACCAGGAGAGGTGGCCGAGAGGTCTAAGGCGGCGCCCCGCTAAGGCGCAGGACCAGCGTGTCCCGTGGGTTCGAATCCCACCCTCTCCGCTCGGGAGAGTAGCGCCCAATGGTGGGCAAGCGGTCTTGAAAACCGTGCCAGGTGAAGGCCTGAGGGTTCGATTCCTTTACTCTCCGCTAAACCACTCAGGCGGACATCTCTGGCCGAGCGGAGGCTCCCGCGAGTCGTGACCGGAACGGGACGCTGCGCTGAACGCGGGCGCGGGCGTCGCTGACGAAGTCATTGGGCAGCGAGAGCCGGATGACCTTGCCCCAGGCCGAGGCGACCTGGCGGGGCAGTGAGCCGGTCACGTAAACCAGGTCATATTTGTCGAACAGGTCCCGCACCTTGGGGGCCACCTCGGCATAGCGGTTACTGGGCAGGTCCGGGAACAGGTGGTGCTCGATCTGGTGTGACAAGTTCCCGCTCATGAAGTGCATGGCCTTGCTGCCGGAGATATTCGCCGAGCCGAGCATCTGTCGCACGTACCACTCGCCCCGGGTCTCGCCCTCGATCGAGCGGCGCTCGAAAGTCTGCACACCCTCAGGGAAGTGGCCGCACATGATGACCGAATGCGTCCAGAGGTTCCGGATCACGTTCGCGGTCGCGTTGGCGCCCAGCGTGCTGAAGAACGAGGGCCCGGACAGCAGCGGATGGACGACGTAGTCCTTGGTCATCTGCCCGCGAATCTTCTTCAGCGTCTGCCGGGCCCGGGCCCGGAATTCCGGTGCGCTGCGCCGTTTCTTCGTGGCGAGGTTCTTGCCGAGTTCCAGGTCGTAGGCGGCGATGCCGTACTCGAAGAAGCAGGCGTTGATGAAGTTCCAGAGCGGCTGGGCAAGGTAGAAGGACTTCCAGCGCTGGTCCTCGTCCACTCGCATGATCCCGTAGCCGAGGTCGTTGTCCTTGCCGACGACGTTCGTGTACGTGTGGTGTACCTCGTTGTGCGCGTGCTTCCACTGATCGGCAGGGGAGGCGTTGTCCCACTCCCAGGTCGTCGAGTGGATCTTCGGGTCGCGCATCCAGTCCCACTGGCCGTGCATGACGTTGTGGCCGATCTCCATGTTCTCGATGATCTTCGCGATGGCCAGGCCGGCGGTGCCGACGAACCAGGCGGGCGGGAACATCGACACCAGCAGGATGGCGCGGCTGCCGAGCTCCAGCTTCCGCTGCAGGTCGATGACCTTGCGGATGTAGGCGGCGTCGTCGGCGCCGCGGGTGTCCAGCACCGACTGGCGGATGGAGTCGAGCTCGATGCCGATCTGCTCGATGTCCTCGGGGGTCAGGTGGGCGATCGGGCTGGTTGGCTTCTTCTGAATGACAGTCATGGGGGTTCCTCGTCTGGCTGGAATTTGGGTCAGCGCTGGTTCAGGTCGGCGCTGATTCGAGTCAGTGTTCGATGTCGCAGGCCCCGGCCGCGGCCGAGATGCAGGTCTGAATGGGGATGCCGCCGCGATCCGACTCGGCAGCAGTGGCGGTGGTGATCGCGCCGTTGCGCAGATCGCGGACGGCACCCTCCCGGAGCGGGAGGACGCAGCCGAAGCAGATGCCCATCCGGCACCCGGAGGGCATCAGCACGCCGGCCTCCTCGGCGGCGTCCAGGATGGAGGTGCCGCCGTCCATCGTGACCGTGGTTCCGGTCCGGGCGAAGTTCACCGTGCCGCCCTCGCCGACGACCAGGTTGGTGGCCCGGAACTGCTCGGTCAGCAGGTCGAGGCCGCGCTCGTCGTGGTGCCGCGCGAGCGCGTCGAGCAGCCCGGCCGGGCCGCAGGCAAGAGTGGCCCGCTCGTCGAGATCCGGCACCAGTCGGATGAGGTCACCGACGTCGAGGACGCCGTGCTGGTCGTCGTAGCGGGCCACCAGGCGGATCAGCCCGGCCGCGTCGAGGGCGCGCAGGTTGGCGATGAAGATGGAGTCGGGCTCGCTCGGGGCGACATGCACGACGACGATGTCGAACGCCTGGGCCCGGGGCAGCCGGACGACGCCGCCGTCCGCGACCGGGAACAGGTTGCGGAGCATCCCGATCACCGGGGTGACGCCTGATCCCGCGGTGACGAACAGGAACTTGCCGCCGTCCGGCGGCAGGACGAACTCGCCGGCGGCCTGTTCCAGGTGCACCAGCGTTCCCGGCCGAGCGTGCCGGACCAGGTGGTTGCTGACCTTGCCGTCCGGCACGGCCTTGACCGTGATGCTGATGTTGCCGTCGTGCCGCGGGCCGTGGGTGAGGGAGTAGGCGCGCCACTGCCGGACGCCGTCCACGTCGACGCCGACTCGGACGTACTGCCCGGGGATGTGCCCGGCCCAGTCGGCCCCGGGGCGGATCACGATGGTGGCGGCGTCAGCGGTCTCGGCGTCCACCTGCACGATCCGACCGCGCAGGTCAGCCCCGGTACGCAACGGGTTGAACAGGTCGAGGTAGTCGGCCGGTAGCAAAGGGGTGGTTGCCCGCTCGGCCAGCCTGACTATGCGGTTCCGCAGCGCGGATCGGGGCCGGCGCGGCTCGACGGAGATGCTCATGCGCTCAGTCTGTACCGCACCCAAGGGCAATATCTTGACCAAGATGCGTGAATTCGTTGGATAATTTTGTTCGGAGGGAACAGTTGAGGTCTCGCCAGTGCTCGAGCCTTAAGCCTTGTCGACGCGCTTTCTCAGCCATCTCACCGACCACACCAGGAGAGCCACCCAGCTGATGGTCACGATGGCTGGGTATTCCGTAGGACTGTCCGACCGTCGTCACTGCGGAAGTCGCCGACTGCTGAGGCGCCCTTGCCGTGGTGGACCTCCGTCAGGCGGACCACGCCGGGGGTTCCCGCACCGAAGGCGGCCCGAACGGCGGGTACCAAGCCGAGCACGTAGCCCGGCCAGAACAAGACGAGAGCAACCACACCGATCGCGAGGACGGCCATGAAGGTGGCCACTCGACCGTGGCCCTGCCTATTACGGGTGCCAGCCCGCAGCGAGAAGTTCTCAATATCTGGCATGGCGTTCTTCTAGTTGAAGGAGCCGGCCGCAGTGTCGAGCTCCTTCTTCATCGCCGCGATCCGGTCCGCGTCGTTTCCCTTGCTGATCGCAGTCACCAGGTCGCTCTCCAGGGTCGGCGCCCAGGTGGCCAAGTCGGCGGGCACCAAGTGGTGGCCGGCGGCGAAAGCGTTCGCTGCCCGGGTCAGATCACCGCCCGGAAATCCGCCGTGCACGGTGTGATTCGCGAGCACGCCGACGCCGAACTCGGAAGTGATCATCGCAGAGACCGGGATCCGGAGGGTCACCGGCTTACCGCCCTTGGTGGTGGCCGGAATCCGCACCGAGACCTTCGTCGACAGCGCCCCGCGCACCTCGATCTCGTTGGCCGCCCGCAGTTGCGCCGCCTGCAGCGCCGGATCGGTTCCCGCGGTGGAGAGCACGGCTACCAGCTTCGGGTCGGCCTGCAGCGCCTTCGCGGCCGGGACGCCGGTCAGCACCGAACCATCGGGCCGGGTGATTACCAGGCCGGTGGGGGCGACATCGATCCCGTACTTGATCAGCCGGTCGGCGAACGCGTCCGGGGCCGCCTGCTTCATGATGGTCAAGGCCTTGATCAGGTCGCCGTGCCCGCTGGCTCCCGTCGTCCACTGCACCATGCCGAACGTGACATCCGCGATGTCCCAGGTGTTCACCGCGCTGAAGCCGCCCTCGAACCGGCTGATCAGGGCCAGGATCTTGCGGGTCGACGGGCCGAGCGTGGCATCTTTGGCCAGCAGTTCGGGCACCGTCGGGCCGCCACCGGCGTTCCTGGCGGCGGACCCCTCGAAACCGCCTTCGGTGACCGTCGCGTATGCCTCGACCCGATCCATCAGGGTGGCCTTCGACCCGGCTACCTCGTACACCGCCACCGTCTGCCCGACCTGCTGTTCTCCCCAGTCGGCGGTGTCGATCTCCGCGCGCAGCTCGGTCAGCTTCGCGCTCAGCGCCGAGGCCGCCTTGTCCACCCGGGCCTGGGCGGCGTCGCGCCGGGTGGTGAGCTCGGCGACCAGTGCGGCGTCCGGCCGCTTCTTCTTGGTGGCCGCTCGCAGGGCGGCGGATTGGTGGCGCAGCTCTGCCGCGGCGTCTGCCTTTTCCTGGCGCTGCGGCCCGATCAGCGGGTTGCGCCGGGTGTCCAGCTTGCCCTTCACGTACGTCTTCAGCTCGCTGGTTCGGGCCTTGACCGTGGCCTCGGCCTTGCTCACTGCCTCCTGCGCTTCGGCCACGGTCGGCAATCGCTTGGCCTTCTTCGCCTTCGCCCGCTTGGCCTTTCGCTTTGGCGCCGGTTTCGGGACCGGAGCCGCCGGAGCGGTGCCAGCCGGGGCGCCCGCCTTCGCGGCGGCGGCCTCGCGCACGCGTGCCTCGGCGAGCACGACGTTCGCTCGCCGGAGCGCGGAGTGTGCTTTGCGCAAGGCGGAGTAGAGCCGCTTCTTGCCGCCGTCGCTGGGATTCCACGGCAGCGTCTTGAAGATCTCCCATGGCCGCAAGCTGTTGACCTGGGTTGTCTTGCTGGAGGCCACGCTGATCGACTTCAGCGCGGCGTCAATGGACTGCGGGGTGACGGGCGCCGGATCAGGTCCCGGCGCTCGCTGCAGCACCGAACTGACGGCGGTGTTGCCTGCCCGGCGTTGCAACTGAACGACGTCATCAGCGGACCAGGTCTGCCCGGTGGACGGGCCGGGCTGACGTTGCTGAGGGGCCGGTGGCGTGGTCTTGCGGACGGTTTTCACCGCAGACCTGAGCTGCCGCCCCGGGTCCTTCGCCTTCACCATCGCAACTCACCCCTTCCCGGTCAGGTGTTGTCATCGTGCTCGCGGCGCTTCTTGTCCACCGTGGCACCAACCCCCTGGCGGAGGTCGAAGTGCATGATGTCCTTGGCCTTCGGGTAGGTCCCGCCCCAGTAGAGTCCGGCGCCGGTGAGGGCGAGGACGAACGCCTCGCTGAAGTGAATGAACCCTTTCTCCGCCGGGTCGTGCTTGCGGAAGTCCGCCGATTTGGCGAGCGCCTTGCCGTCCTTTTCGATCTGCTTGAGCCAGCCCGCGGCGTCCCCCGGTTCGCCCTTCAGTTGGGTGTGCTTGCTGACCTTGTCCTCAAATTCGTCCCGGTTGCCGAGCTGCCGGTACGAGAGGTAGGTCTGCAACGCCTGCGAGGCGGAGGTGAGCGTGGCGTACGCCTCCTTCGGCCCGCCGATGGGCTTCAGCAGATCGACGGAGTCGCCGTGGACGAGACTCGTCGCGCGTTTCACGACGTCCGGCGCCAGCCGTCCCGCGTTCCCGAGGAACGGGTTGCCGTTGTAGTTGAGATCGACCGCCAATCCGAAGGTATGCATGCTCAGATTGCTGCCGCCGGTGGCCGCTTTCGGTCGACGTAGATCACTGGTGGAATGATCCATTTCGAGTTTCACGCCGAGCTCCGCCGGCTTCAGCTGGTCCGGATTCACTTTGGGGTCCGCGACCAATGCCGATTCCGCCTGAATCAGCCGCTCCATGAGTGCCTCGTGTACGCGGAGGGTGAGATTCAGGAAGGTGCCCTGCCGGATCTGGCCGTACCACTCCGGCACGGTGTAGCCGGCCGCCTTCAGGACGTCTTCGACGTCCTTACGTTTGAGGGCTGTCTGGGCTGCGCCGATCCGGCCCGCAAGTGCGAGCAGACGGGCCAATTCCTTGGGCTCGTCGCCGGTCAGCTTGCCTTTCTTCTCCGCCTTCAGCAGGACGTTGAGCCGTTTCTGGGCGGCCTTGTCAAATTCTGCCCGGTCCTGTTTGCGTTCCTCGCTCGACTGCGAGGCGAGCACCTTCTGATGCGCTTCGGTGAAGGCATAATCCTTGCTGGCGTCGCTGTTTCGCCAACCGGGGGCGGGCGTGGCCTTCGCTTTGGTGGTTCCGGAGCCGGTCGTCGCCGGAACCTTTACCGGCTTTGGTGACTGCTGCGGTGACGTGGGCGTGGGCGGTGACGTGGGCGTGGGCGGTGACGTGGGCGTGGATTTGGATTTGGACTTGGAACGCTTTCGACGGCGAGAGCTTCCGGCAGCC
>DATINJ010000196.1:0-12330 GCA_035474375.1 Kineosporiaceae bacterium
CTTTCGCTCGGCGTCGCCGCGGTGTTCACCCCGAAGGACTACGGGCTGACCGAGATGATGGCGAAGATCGTTGATCAGATTCGGATCGCCCGAGGCCTGGAAGCCCTGTCGAACTGAGCCTTTCGGCTTTAGGTGGGCGGCCTGCGGCGCTCGCCCCTGGTACCAGTGGACAGCTAGCTCCAGGCGCTCGACAGTGCCTTGACGATCCGTTCCAGTCGTTCTGCCGACGTCCCGAAGTTCAGCCGCACGAAACCGTCATAGCGCTGAAAGCCCTTGGGGGCGAACGTCGATCCCTGGTTGACCATGATCTTCGCCCGGCTCAGCGCCTCGGCAGCCGGGTCGGCGAGGCGCGTTCCGCGTGCGTCCAGCCAGGCTAGATACGTTCCCTCGGGCCCTGCGCCGGACAGCTCGGCCAGCTCCGGCAATTGCGTCTTCAGCAGGTCGCCCAGCTGGGCTCGGCGCGAGGTCAGCTCTTCGACCAGGCCGTCCAGCCAGTCCCGGCCCGCGGTGTACGCGGCGATCGTGGCGATCACCCCGAGTGGCGAGACGCCGTGGTTGGCCACCGGGGGCACGGCGGCCAGCGTCGCGGCGTCCGCAGCCGAGCCGGGGATCAGCTGTGCGCACTTGAGTCCGGGCAGGTTCCAGGCCTTCGAGGCGGCGATCAGGCTGGTGGTGTGCTCGGCGGTGCCGTCCAGGGTGGCGTACGGAAGGTGGACGGCACCGGGCAGGACGAGCGGAGCGTGGATCTCGTCACTGATCACCCGGGCGCCGTGGCGCAGGACGACGTCCCGCAGCCCTTCCAGTTCGGCCCGACTCAAGCAGCGCCCGGTCGGGTTGTGCGGATTGGCCAGCAGGACGGTCCGGGCACCGGCGGCCAGGGCGGCGTCGATCCGGTCCAGGTCGAGGGTCCAGCCGGCCTCGGCGGTGGGTTCCAGCATCGGTACCGGCACCAGTTCGCGGCCGGTCCACGGCACCGCCGCCAGGAAAGGCGGATACGACGGGACCGGGACGACGACCGGGGCCGGTTCGCAGAGCGCCCACAGGGTGAGCATCACCCCGGCCATCACGTCGCCGGTGGCGAACACCTGGGACGGGTCGACCTGCCAGCCGAAGCGATCGGCGAGGAAGCCGGACGTCGCCTCGGGCAGCCCGGTGTGCCGGTCCACCGGCGGATAGCCCAGGGTGCCGTCGGTGATCGCGGCGTGCAGCGCCGCGGCCACCGGTGGGCAGACGGCGACATCCATTTCGGCGACCCAGGCAGGCAGCACCTCGGGCCCGGCATAGGTCCACTTCACCGACTTGGCCTGGCGCAACTGCCCATCACTGAGGTCGAAGTCAGGCCTGCTCATTCCCCAACCCTAGGTCAGGACGTCAGGCGATGATTCGGTCGACCTCCGCCAGGACGTCGTCGGCGCAGCCCCAGGAGATCGTGACCCCGCTGCCACCGTGCCCGTAGCAATGCACGACGGTGCCCTCCGAGCTGGGTACGGTCTCCAGCCGGACGGCCGGCCGGCTGGGGCGCAGGCCGACCCGATGTGACAGCACCGAGGCCGATCGCAGCGCCGGGACCAGATCCAGCGCGCGCTCCAGGATCAGCGCCGCGTCGCCGTCCCGCGGCGTCGTGGACCAGTCGTCCGGATCGGCGGTACCGCCGACCACGACGTGCCGAGGATGCGGCAACACATAGGTCATCAGTTCGGGATCGGAGTCGTCGGACCACCACGTGGTCAGGCCCGGGTTGGTCATCCGGATCACCTGCCCCCGGACCGGGCGCATCGATGGGTCGTGGGCCAACGACCGGGACGCCAGCCCGGTGCAGTTCACCACAATGCCGCGGCTGGGTAGGGCGGTCAGTGGCAGTCGAGTCAGGGTGCCACCGGCCGCCTTCAGCCGGCGCACCAAATACGGCAGATACGTCGTCATATCCACCAGGGGCACTCGCAGATGCCAGCCGACGTGATGCTTCGGGGTCGGGTTCACCACCTCGGCCAACCCGAGTTGGGTCAGACCCTCGGACCAGGCCGGGCGTACCGGGCCGATGCCCAGAATGTAACCCTCCCGGATCGCCACCCCAGTGCCAAGATCAGTGCCGAAATCAAGATCAGCCAGTTCGAGAAAGCTTTGCAGAGTCAGTTTGGCCCAGCGGGCCACCGCGGCCGCGGGCTCGGCGAGAAATGGCAGCCATAGCCCGCCGGCCGTGGCGGACGTGGTCTCCAACGGCAGGTCCCGGGCCAGCACATCGACCTGATGACCGGCTTCGGCCAGCCGAACAGCACTACTGAGGCCGACGACGCCAGCTCCCACCACCGTGACTCGTGGACCCATACCGTGATGGTGTCGTGTCGAGCGGCAATTCGGCTACTGGGTAGCGCCCGATTCACTCTCCGACTGGGGCGCGGCGTCGACGGTCGGCTCTCGTGTCTGGCCGTTCGGCTCTGGTGTCTGGCCCTTCGGCACGTCCGCGCCGACGGCCTCGCAGATGTTGGCATATCCGTCCGCCCGCAGCCTGGCGGCGAGTTCGCGGTGCACCCGTCGCGGCCAGAACGGGCCGGCGTAGATGAACGCGGTGTACGCCTGTACCAGGGTGGCGCCGGCCCGGATCCGCTCGTACGCGTCGTCCCCGGTGCTGATCCCACCCGCCGCAACCAGCACCAACCGGTCACCGACCCGGGCGCGCAGGCGACGCAGCACCTCCAGCGCCCGAGCGTGTACCGGCGGGCCGGACAGGCCGCCGGCGCCGATCGCCTCGACCTCGTCGGCCGAGGTGCTCAGGCCAGCCCGGGAGATCGTGGTGTTTGTCGCGATGATGCCGTCGAGGCCGAGTTCCAGGGCGAGGTCGGCGACGGCGTCCAGTTGCTCGTCGCTCAGGTCGGGAGCGATCTTGACCAGAAGCGGGACATACCGGTCGGAGGTGGTGTCCAGGGTCTGCCGGACCGCCTGCAGCAGCGGCCGCAACACCTCCACCGCCTGGAGATTGCGCAGCCCGGGGGTGTTCGGTGAGCTGACGTTCACCACCAGGTAGTCGGCGACGTCGGCAAGCCGGGAGGCGCTCGCGGTGTAGTCCTCGATCGCCTCGGCTTCGGCCACCACCTTGGACTTGCCGATATTCGCTCCGACCACGGCCATCGGTCCACCGGCCGGGGTGAACTCGGCCCGCTCCCGTAACCGGGTGGCGGCCGCTGCCGAACCGGCGTTGTTGAAACCCATCCGATTGATCAGTGCGCGGTCGGCAGGCAATCGGAAGAGGCGCGGTTTGGGGTTGCCCGGCTGCGGGCGGGCGGTCACGGTGCCGACCTCGACGAAACCGAATCCGAGGGCACCCAGGGCGTCGGCGGCCCGCGCGTCCTTGTCGAAACCCGCCGCCAGGCCGAGCGGTCCGGGGAGATCCAGACCGAGCGCGCTGACCCGCAGTACCGGGTCATCGGTAAGCAACCTGCGGCGGAGTATGGCGACCAGACCGGGAATCAGCCCGGCCATCCGGATCAGCGCGAAGCCCACCTGGTGTGCGGTCTCGGCCGGGATCCGGCGGAAGATCAGTTGGAAGATTGCCCGGTAGATCATTGTTCTCTGGCCTCTGGCTCAGAAGAGCCGGTGCTCGACGTTGTCGAGTCCGCGCATGGCGTCGTAGTCGAGCATTACGCAGCGGATTCCGCGGTCCTCGGCGAGTACCCGGGCCTGTGGCTTGATCTCCTGCGCGGCGAAGATGCCGGCCACCGGGGAGAGCAGCGGGTCACGGTTCATCAGTTCGAGGTAGCGGGTGAGCTGCTCAACACCGTCGATGTCCCCCCGACGCTTGATCTCGACGGCGACCGAGCCGCCGCTGGCGTTGCGGACCAGCAGGTCGACCGGACCGATCGCGGTCATGTACTCCCGCCGCACCAGGGACCAGCCCTCGCCGAGTCGGTTCACCTGCTCGGCGAGCAGCTTCTGCAGGTGTGCTTCCACGCCGTCCTTGACCAGGCCGGGGTCGACACCCAGTTCGTGGCTGCTGTCATGCAGCACCTCGTGCAGGCTGACGATCAGTCGGTCATCGGTCTTGGACTGTTGCACGGTCCAGGTCTCGATGACGCCGCGTTCGGCAGCTGCCTCGTCGGGTTGGCTGACCGTCAGCTTGCACGGTGGGCTCATCCAGTTCAGCGGTTTGTAGGACCCGCCGTCTGAGTGCACCAGCACGCTGCCGTCGGCCTTGACCAACAACAGCCGGGTGGCCAGCGGGAGATGGGCGGTCAGTCGCCCGGCGTAGTCCACGGAGCAACGAGCGATAACCAGACGCACGGTGAGAAGAGTAGCCGCCGGTTGGACCAACGTTGCGCCAGATCGCCGATCGATCGATCGTCCCACTACTGCGGATAGCGTAGTAGTCTGCTCCCCGGAAGTGCGGCGGAGGGGTGGCTGTCAGTGCGCTGCGACGTCGAAATCGGGTGGATCCACGGAGGTGGCGCAGTGAGCACAACGATGCCGATGCCGGCAGAAATCGTCTCGACCGAAGATGTCCGGGACGTCGCGGCGTACGTGCGGGCGGTCCGCGGGCAGCTGAGCGATTTGGGGACCGATGAGATCGAGGAACTGACCGGCGGGTTGGAGGCGGACCTCACCGATGCGCTGCCGGACGCCGCCGCCGATCCGGTGCAGATGTTCGGCCCGCCGGCCACCTACGCTGCGGAGCTGCGGTCGGCCGCCGGCCTACCACCGCGCGACGTTCCTCGTGGGTCGGCCGGGGGCCTGCCGGCGCTGCTGCTCGGGTTGCGAGAATCCCGCGACCGGGCTCTCGACCCGCTGCTCGAGCAGCCGTGGTGGCCGAGCGTCCGGGAGTTCCTGGTCGCCCTGCGGCCGGCCTGGTGGCTGCTGCGGGCCTACGTCGCCTACCAGTGGGTCGATCAGTCGCTGACTGGAGCGAATCAAGTTCTGCCCTACAGCTTCGTCACCTGGCTGACGTTGGCGGTGTCGGTCGTCGGCAGCGTCGAGCTGGGCCGGCGCGGCTGGGCGGCGCGCGGGCGCTGGCAGCGCGGGCTGATCCTGGTCGGCAACCTCTTCGCCGTGGTCGTGATGGTCTACGGAGCCGGCGGGCTAGCTTCCCACGACCCGTATTACGTCTCGCGGTCGAGTGTGGAACCGCCGTCCGAGGGCCTCTACAACGCCGGATACCAAGTGGTGAATGTGTTCCCGTACGACAAGAACGGTCAGCCGCTGACCGACGTCCAGCTGTTCGACGATCGAGGTCGCCCGCTCGCGCCGGCCGCCGTCAGGTACACCGGCCGTGATGAAGAGCGGGTCCGGTTGATTCCGGCGCTCACCGCAGACGGGGGTCAAGGGCTGAACGTGTTTCCACTGCGGGAGCAACAGATCCGCCCTGGCTGGGATCCGGAGACGGGGGAGCGGCAGCCGCGCTCCACCGCCTTGCGCGAGGCCACTCGCCCAGACCCGACCCAGCCGGCGGTCGTCTCGCTGCCGGTGCCCAGCACGCCGTGGCCCAGCGCCTCGCCACGGCCCAGCGGCAAGCCAGCGCCCAGCCTCGCGCCAGAGCCCACCGCCACTGGCTGATCTACGGGTTCAGGTTCACCAGGGTCTGCAGGTGGGCCAGCCCAGAGAACAGCACGAATCCGAAGACCGCCGTCGTGCGCGGGAACCGCCGGGTGCCCGTTGCCGTGTGCCGCACAAAAAGGCTCATGGCCTGGAGTCTTCCGACTCCAGGCCATGAGCTGATGAGCTGTCGTACTCAGATCTGTCGTGCTCGGATCACTAGGACACTGCCGCCTTGGCGTTGACGATGCCCCGGCCGTAGAAGCCGTTCTTGTACTTCGGCCCCTCACAGGTGTGATCGGCCTCCACCACGGCCCCGGACAACAGGATCCGCTTGTAGTGGTACGTCCGCGGCGTCGGGCACGCGTGCTCCACGGCGCTCTTCAGCAGCTTGGCCTCGGTCAGCGACGGGGCCAGGCCGAGCCCACCGTTGTGGAAGTCGCGGTAGCCGTACTGGCTGACGATCAGCGACGCGACGCCGACCGCGTGCGGTGCGGCCATCGAGGTGCCCTGGATGTACTGGTAGTACCCGCAGACCGTGCCCTTGCAACTCTGCACGACCGCCGTGGTGTTCGGCGTCCCGTCCGGGTTCAGCACGCCGGCGGCCTGGGCCACGTTCGTCGGGTATGCGGCCAGGATGGTGCCGGTGATGTCACGAGTGCCGTCGGGGCCTTCGTAGGCGTCGCCACCGGGCGCCGCGACGTCCGTCTGCTCGGTGCCGTAGTTCGAGTAGTACGCCTTGCGGGTGCTCCGGCCGACGGAGGAGACCGTCACCACGCCCTTGCTCTCGGCCGGGACGTTGAGGCAGGAGTTGTCGATGACGCGCTCCTTCGCGGCGTCCACCGGGTAGTCCGGGCTGGTGGCGTCGCTGGTCGGGTTGCCCAGGTCGGTTGCCTCGTTGCCCTCGGCCGCGATCGGCAGCACGCCGTGCCCGCGAGCGAAGTTCAGGGCCCGCTGGGTGGCCTCCCGGATGACCTTCTGCTCCAGCTGCTCGGCCGGCGAGTCGGCCGGGTTGTCCACGCAGTTGTAGAGCCACGGGTCGGTGTAGTAGCTCATGTTGACGACGTCCACGCCGATCTTTCCGGCGTAGGTGAGGGCGTCCAGGGTCGACTTGAGGAAGAAGTAGCCGGAATCCTGACCTGCCCGGATGTTCACCAGGGTGACGTTCGGCGCGACCCCGGCCATGCCCAGGCCGTTGATCGGCGATCCGATCGTGCTGGCCACGTGGGTGCCGTGGCCGTCGTCGTCCACGTTCGCCGGGTCGACGCAGGAGGCAACCTCACACGGGCCGTCGATGTCCGGCATGTCGGTGGTGAAGTTCCGCGACAGGTTGGCATCGAAGTTCGGCGCGATGTCCGGGTGGGTGCCGTCGATCCCGGTGTCGATGACCCCGACCAGGACCTTCTTCGAGCCCTTCTGCTTGGCGTAGGACCCGGTCGCCGTGGCGTCGATCATCTTCATGTCCCACTGCAGGTCGGCCAGCGGTTCGGCGGTCACCGTGCCACCGCCGTGCCGAGACGTTCCCTTGGCCTTGCCGGCCAGCGAAATCATCTTCTCGATCGAGTCCTTCGACGCCTGCTTCTCGGCCGGGGCCTCACCGATCACTCGGTTGCGAGCCGCGCCGATCACGGCGGGAGCGGCGTCCACCTGCTTGACGAACCCGGCCGAGGAGCTCCTGGCGACGACGTAACCGAGGTCGCCGTTCGCCGAAACGACCGTGCCACCAGCGGCTTTGATCGCTGCCTTGGTCTCTTCGGCGCCGCTGTCGACGGCATGCAGGACGATGTAGTCGGTGGGCGTCTGGACCACCGCGCTGCCGCCGCTGGCGGCGCCGGCCGGCCCGCCAGCCACCAGCCCAGTGCCGACGACGGCTGCCGCCGTCATGCACGCTAGAAAGATTCGCATTCTCAGGTCTCCCTCATTGCCCAGGTGCGTGTCGAGTTCCAGCCCGATCACGGGAAGGAATCGTCGTCAACGCATACTTGGCAACAATTTCTATACCCCTGGACCCATTAGGCGCTATAGATTGCAGAGGTCGGCTTTGGCCCCAGGGTCAACTGTTACCCCACCAGTCGCTTCTGCACCGAAGTGGGCGGATCGTCACAGCTGCACACCCGATTCGGGAGCGCTTCGATGTGGTGTGGACGACACTTCCGGTCGCCTTCTGCGGTCCGCTCACTGTCAGGATTCGAAGACAGGTAGCTGCTGAAGGAGAAGTCGATGGCACGCGAGTTCCGCACAGTTGGCGTGGTGGGTCTCGGGACGATGGGGACCGGCATCGCCGAGGTCCTGGCCCGGCACGGGTTGCAGGTGATCGGTGTGGAACTGGCCGGGGACGGCGTCCGCCGGGCCGGTGATCTGCTCCGGGCCTCGACCCAGCGGGCGGTGGAGCGAGGCAAGCTCACTGCCGGTGAACGGGACGACCTGATCGCCCGAATAGACATCGTTTCGGACTTCGACCGGCTGGCCGCCGTTGACCTGGTGATCGAAGCGGTGCCCGAGCACCTCGAACTCAAGCGCGAGATCTTCGCCAAGATCGATGCCATCGTCGCACCGGAAGCCGTGCTCGCGACGAACACCTCCAGCCTGTCGGTGACCGAGCTGGCGGTGGCCACCGAAAACCCGCGTCGTGTCGTTGGCATCCACTTCTTCAACCCCGCTCCGGTGCAGGCCTTCGTCGAAGTGGTGCGGACGGTCGTCAGCGAGCAAGAGGTGATTGACGACGTCGTCGCGCTCACCCGGCGACTGGGCAAGGAGCCGGTCGTCGTCGGTGACAAGGCCGGATTCATCGCAAATGCGCTGCTTTTCGGCTATCTGAACCACGCCGTGTCGATGTACGAGCAGAAGTACGCCGCCCGCGAGGACATCGACGCCGCGATGCGGTTCGGCTGCGGTCTGCCGATGGGCCCGCTGGCGCTGATGGACCTGATCGGCCTGGACACCGCCTACGAGATCCTCGACTCGATGTACAAGCAGGGCCGGGACCGGTTGCACGCGCCGTCCCCGGTGATCAAGCAGATGGTCGCCGCGGGTCTGAAGGGCCGAAAGTCCGGCCGCGGGTTCTACACCTACGACGCCCCCGGCTCCTCGACGGTCGTCGACGACGTGCTCACCCCGACCCCTGGGGCCGGGGTGGGCCCGACCCGGGCGGTGAACTCGGTCGGCGTCGTCGGCTCGGGCACGATGGCGACCGGGATCGTCGAGGTCTTCGCCCGCAAGGGGATCGACGTCATCGTCGTCGCTCGATCGCAGGAGCGGGTCGACCGGGCGCTCGGGGCGCTCACCAAGAGCCTGGACCGCCAGCTGGCCAAGGGCAGGCTGACCCAGGAAGCGCGAGACGAGACCCTCGCCCGGGTCACCGGTAGCACCTCGCTCAACGATCTCGGCGAGGTGGACCTCGTGCTCGAAGCGGTGGTCGAGGACCTCCAGGTCAAGCAGGCGCTGTTCCAGAGCCTGGACGAGATCTGCCGACCCGGGACGATCCTGGCGACCACCACGTCCTCGCTGCCGGTGATCGAATGCGCGGCGGCTACCACTCGGCCGCAGGACGTCGTCGGGATCCACTTCTTCAACCCGGCGCCGGTGATGAAGCTCGTCGAGGTGGTCAGCACTGTCTCCACCGCGCCGGACGTCGCGGCGACCGCCGTTGAACTCTGCCGTCGGCTCGGCAAGCACCCGGTGAGCTGCGCGGATCGGGCCGGCTTCATCGTCAATGCGCTGCTCTTCCCGTACTTGAACGACGCGGTCCGGATGCTCGCCGCGCACTACGCCCAGGCCGACGACATCGATCTGGCGATGAAGCGGGGCTGCGGTTACCCGATGGGCCCGTTCGAGTTGTTGGACGTCGTCGGGCTGGATGTCTCGCTGGCCATCGAGCGGGTGCTGTACCTGGAGTTCCGCGAGCCAGGGTTCGCACCGTCGCCGTTGCTCGAGCACATGGTGACGGCGGGCTACCTGGGCCGGAAGACCGGTCAAGGGTTCCGCACCTACGCCTGACCGACTTTGCCAGTCTGAGCGATTTGGCGAGTCTGAGCGATCTGACCAGCTTGACCAGCTTGGCCGGGTTTACCAGGGAGGGTGGCGGATAGACTCAAAAGGGTTCCGCTACCCTTCGCTGGCTGGTTCCGTGGTGGGGCGGGATCAGGGTGGTCAGGCAGGAGAGTCGCGTGGAAGAGACCGTCGACGCCGAGGGCGACGTCGCGGCTTCGGCTATCGAAGTGCGGCTCGATTTCGAGGAGTTTGTCGCGCTTCGAGGGCCGGCCCTGGTCAGGCTGGCCCGCGGGCTGCTGAAGGATCCGCATCTGGCCGAGGACGTCGTCCAAGACGTTTTGGCTCGGGCGCTGCTGCAGTGGGCGCGGGTGAGCGCTGCTCGGGATATCGACGCCTACGTCCGGCGGATGGTGGTCAACGCCTGCACCTCGTGGTTCCGCCGGGCGGCCCGCCGCGAGCGGGTCACCGACCAGCCGCTGGTCCTGGATCGCCCGGTCGGTGACCGGACCGATCAGTTCGTCGATCGGGACCTGCTGCTAGCCCTGTTGCGGCGGTTGCCGACGAAGCAGCGGGCCGTGCTCGTGCTGCGGCACTACGAGGGCCTGCCGGACACCGACATCGCCCGAACCCTGAATTGCAGCGAGGTCACCGTGCGCAGCAACGCCCACCGGGGTCTGGCTCGGCTGCGGGAGCTCCTCGCGGAGACCGAAAAGCCCCGCTCCTGAGCGCTGTTAGCTGGATCAGCCGGGCTGGTCGGCGGCGACGTCCCAGCCGCTGAGGTCTTCCAGGACGGCGGCCCCCGGGGCGCCGCTGATCGGCAACGTGGCCACCACGGCAGCCGGCACGATCGGCCCGTAGATGTGCGGGAACGGTGCCGGTGCGCCGGTCACCTGGTCCCAGCGGACCGGCGATCCGAACTGTTCCAGTTTCTCGATGTCGATCACCAGCAGCAGCAGATCCGCCGGCTCAAGGTCGGCGTAGTAGCGGCCCAGTACGCCGGACACCTGCCGGCTCGTGCTGGCGTGGATGAATCCCTCGCTCGCCAGCGTCTGGCCGCGGCTGGAGACCTGGTAGCGCCCCACGGCCTCCGCGTCCGCCCAGTCCTTCCGGGTGGCGACATGCAGGATCCGCATCAGCCGCAACAACCGCCGCCACAGCAGCCGCCGCCGTCGCCCCCGGCTGCGGGAGCTGCCGAGGAGCGACTGGAGCCACCGGACGCCACCCCGGTCACCGCGACGGTGCGGAGCAGTCGCACGGTGTCGGTGTGCCCGTTCGGGCAGGGGGCAGGGTCGTCGATGTTCGCCATCGAACGGGAAACTTCAAAGGTGTCACCGCAAGAGCGGCAGCGGACGTCATAGCGTGGCATGCCCATCATCATGCCCTGTCCCTGGCCCGAAAGGCTCCCTGACCACCTGGCCCGGCCTGGCTACATCCGGTCTTGGCGGGGGATCGCGACCTCTTGGAGAACCAGCAGGATCGCCGCGGCGATCGGAATGGCGATCAGGGCGCCGAGCACACCCAGCAGCGCGGCCCCGGCGAGCGCCGCGATCAGCGCGACGGCGCCGGGAACGGACACCGTGCGGGACATGATTCGCGGTGCGATCACGTAGTTCTCCACCTGCTGGTAGATCAGGTAGTAGACCGCGATGATGACGCCGATCTGCCAGGACTGGAACAGCCCGACCAGGACCACGATCACCGCCCCGAGCGTGGCACCGACGAGCGGGATGATGCCGAGGATGCCCACGCTGATCGAGAGCACCAGCGAGTACGGGACGCCGAGGATGGACAGCAGGATGAAGGTGCAGACCGCGTTGATCGTCGCCACCACCACCTGGCCGGCCACGTAACCACCGATCCGGCGGATGATCTCGTCGCCGAGCGCCCGTACCCGGGGCCGACGTGAAGCCGGCACCATCCGATACCCGGCTTCGGCGATGGTGTGCAGGGAGGCCAGGAAGTACAGCGTGAGTACCAGCACGGTGAAGGTGCTGACGAACCCGGAGAGCACCGCCCTGCCCGCCCCGAGGATGCCGCCGAACAGCGACATCACCGTCCCGCCGTCCGAGAGCCGCTGTCGCAGTTGATCGCTGGCGTTGGAGATGATCCCGTAGTCGACGTCCAGTTGCTGGATCCAGCTTGACCGGCGGAGGTTGTCAATGGTGTCCGGCAGGCTGTCGGTGAGCTCGCCGGCCTGCGAGATCACGGTCGGGACGACGGCGGCGATGAACCCACCGAAGACCGCTAGTACTCCGAGGAAGACCACCGCGACCGCGGCGCCTCGGCCCAGCCCTCGGCGCTGCAGGATCCGGACCAGCGGGTCGAGGCCGATCGCGATGAAGGCCGCCACCCCGACCAGGGTGAGGACGGCGGAAAGACTGGCGATCAGTTTCAGCAGGTTCCAGGCCAGCAGAACACCGATGCCGCCGACGAAGCCGAGGTAGAACGGGCCCTGCCGGTTGATCGGCGCCCCCGGACGGCCGAAGTCGGCCTCGCCGTCGGTCCCTGCGGGGTTGTCCGCAGAGGAGTCCTCGATCTTCTTTGGTTCGGGAACGGGAGCGTCGGCGCCGAGCACGGACGCCTCGGCATCCGGCTGCGCTGCAGTGCCCGGCTCTGGCTCAAGGGCTGTGCCTGGCGAGTGGCCGGTCTTGTTGTCGCCGTCTGACTGTTGAGCCATCCCTGCTCCGTCCCGATCGCTGGGGTTTCGCGGCGGCCGTGGTGGGGCCGGACTGACCTGCCCTGTAGGGCTCAGCTGCATTCTGGCGCAAATTGGAAGTGACGCCGCCCCCCAGAACTGGGGACCGCGTCACTTCCCTTGGT
>DATINJ010000197.1:0-19851 GCA_035474375.1 Kineosporiaceae bacterium
AGGAGCCGACATGGGGACTCTTTCTGCGGCGATGCGGTCAGCGGTGACCCCGCTCACAGGGTCGTGCTCAGCTTACGGTCACCACGGGTGCACCGCTCGGACTTGCCGCGGGGCCGTCTTCCGTGTTGATCTGCTCGGCGATGCGCATGGCTTCTTCGATGAGGGTCTCGACGATCATCTGTTCCGGAACCGTCTTGATCACCTCGCCGCGCACGAAGATCTGCCCCTTGCCGTTACCGGAGGCCACGCCGAGGTCGGCCTCCCGAGCCTCCCCGGGCCCGTTCACGACGCACCCCATGACGGCTACCCGCAACGGCACCTCCATCCCTTCCAGCCCAGCAGTGACCTGCTCGGCAAGGGTGTAGACATCCACCTGGGCGCGCCCACAGGACGGGCAGGAGACGATCTCCAGCTTGCGCGGGCGCAGGTTCAGCGACTGCAGGATCTGAATCCCGACCTTGACCTCCTCGACCGGCGGCGCCGACAGCGAGACCCGGATCGTGTCGCCGATCCCCTGGCCGAGCAGGTGCCCGAAGGCCACCGACGACTTGATCGTGCCCTGGAACGCCGGACCGGCCTCGGTGACGCCGAGGTGCAGCGGCCAGTCACCGCGAGCCGCGAGCAGCTCGTAGGCCCGCACCATCACCACGGGATCGTTGTGCTTCACCGAGATCTTGAAGTCGTGGAACCCGTGTTCCTCGAACAGCGAAGCCTCCCAGACCGCGGATTCCACCAGGGCTTCCGGCGTGGCCTTGCCGTACTTGGCGAGGATCCGCTTGTCCAACGATCCGGCGTTGACCCCGATCCGGATCGACACCCCGGCGTCCCCGGCGGCCCGCGCGATCTCCTTGACCTGGTCGTCGAACTGCCGGATGTTGCCCGGGTTCACCCGGACGGCGGCGCAGCCGGCGTCGATCGCGGCGAAGACGTACTTCGGCTGGAAGTGGATGTCCGCGATCACCGGGAGGTTCGACTTCTTGGCGATCGCCGGCAGCGCGTCCGCATCGTCCTGACTCGGGCAGGCCACCCGGACGATGTCACAACCGGCCGCCGTCAGTTCGGCGATCTGCTGCAGCGTGGCGTTCACGTCCGAGGTCAAGGTGGTGGTCATGGACTGCACCGACACCGGCGCATCGCCGCCGACCGCCACCTTGCCCACCTGGATCTTGCGGGACTTCCGCCGGGGATTGAGTACCGGGGGCGGAGGCATGGGCAGGCCGAGATTGACGCTCATGTAACTAGTGTCCTCTAGTAATTCTGGTTCGCTGACGCGGGTGGCGCGTCACCCGCCGAGTTTGATCGGGCGGACCAGGTCGGCATAAATGAGCACAACGGACATCACGATCAGCAGCGACGCCACGCCATAGGCGATCGGCAGGGCGCGGGCGACATCGACCGGGCCCGGGTCCGGACGGCGGCGGACCTTCGCGATCTGCCGGCGGAGCCCTTCCCAGATCGCCCCGGCCGCGTGTCCGCCGTCCAACGGCAGCAACGGCACCAGGTTGAAGATGAACAGCGCCAGGTTCAGCGACATGATCAACGACAGCAGGCTGACGAACCGGTCCATCGTGGTGGTGGTGACATCCGCCGGACCGTCGGCGCTGGCGACCTCGCCGGCCACCCGGCTGACCCCGACGATGCTGATCGGCCCGTTCGGGTCACGCTCGGCCCCACCGAAGGCGGCCTGCGCCACGCCGACCATCTTCTGCGGGATCCGCAGCACTACCCCAGCGGTCTTGCCCAGGTAATCGGCCAGCTGTGCGGGGACGGCGGTGATCGGCTGCTTCACGGTGGCGGTGATCGGGGTGACGCCGAGGAATCCGACCCGCTCGGTCAGCCGCTTGCCGTCCGAGCCGAGCACGGCCTGGCCGTCTTCGTCGGTGACGTAGCGAACGTTCGCCACCGGCGAGACCTGCACGTTGAGTCGTTGCCCGTCCCGCTCGATCCCGAGCGTGACGGTGGTACCCCCGGCACCGGCGATCGCCTTGCGAACCTGATCCCAGGACGAGACCGGCCGGTTCGCGAAGGAAACGATCTTGTCGCCCGGCTTCAGGCCGGCCGCGGCCGCCGGCGCGGCGGGATCGCTCGGCGTGCACTTCTGATCGACCGGCGCGGTGGCCGGGATCACGCACTGCGAAACGTTGGACAGTTGCGTGGTCTGCTCCGGCATCCCGTAGCCGACCATGATCAAGGCCAGCAGGACGACGGCGATGACCAGGTTCATCGTCGGCCCGCCGAGCATGATGATCAGCCGCTGCCAGACCGGTTTGGTATAGAACAAGCGCTCGTTCGGGACATCACCGATCTCGCGCTGCGACTCGCTGCGGGCCTGCTCGGCCATCAGTGACCAGCGGCCGGTGCTGTCCGCACGGACCGGGCGACCCGGAACCGGCGGGAACATCCCGACCATCCGGATGTAACCACCGAGCGGGATCCACTTCAGCCCGTATTCGGTCTCACCCCGCTTCGTCGACCAGACCGTGGGCCCGAACCCGACCATGTACTGGGTGGTCTTGACGCCGAAGCGCTTAGCCGGGACAAGGTGGCCGATTTCGTGCAGGGCAATGGATAGTCCTACCCCCACGACGATCACAAGCACGCCAGCCAGATACGCCATCAGTTCGTCCCTCTCGATGCGTGGGCTGATCCACCGGGCAACGTGCCCCCGCCTGCTCCGACGGGTTCGCCGGTTCCGACGGGTTCGCCGGGCCCGGGCGGAGCGCCCGGGAGGAGTTGCTGGGCACGCGCACGTGCCCAGCGGTCAGCCGATAGAACGTCGTCGACCGTCAACTTCTCCGAAGGCGCTTCGAGATCGTCGATTACTCGGGCCACGGTGTCCACGATGTGGGTGAACCGGATCCGACCGCTCAGAAATCCCTCGACGCACACTTCGTTCGCCGCGTTATAAGCAGCAGGATACGTGCTACCCGCTACCCCGCACCGACGAGCCAGTGCCACGGCCGGGAACGCCTCGTCGTCCAGGGGCAGAAACTCCCAGCTGGCGGCCTTGCTCCAGTCCAGTCCGGGGATGGCGGCCGGGACCCGATCGGGCCAAGCCAGGCCGAGCGCAATCGGTAGCCGCATGTCTGGCGGAGAGCATTGGGCCATGGTGGATCCATCGGTGAATTCCACCATCGAGTGAACGATCGACTGCGGGTGAACCACGACGTCGATCCGGTCGAATCCGATCCCGAACAGCAGGTGCGCCTCGATCACCTCCAGCCCTTTGTTCACCAGGGTGGCCGAGTTCGTCGTCACCATCGGCCCCATCGACCAGGTGGGGTGGTTCAGCGCCTGCTCCGGGGTGACGTCGTCCAGCTCACGACGGCTGCGGCCGCGGAACGGACCCCCGCTCGCAGTCAGCACCAGCCGCTTGACCTCGCCGGCCGTGCCGCCGCGCAGGCACTGGGCGAGCGCCGAGTGCTCGGAATCCACCGGGACGATCTGGCCCGGTTTGGCGAGATCGGTGACCAGCGTGCCGCCGATGATCAAGGATTCCTTGTTGGCCAGCGCCAGCGTCGTGCCGGCCTGCAGCGCCGCGATGGTCGCGCCCAGGCCCACGGCCCCGGTGATCCCGTTCAGCACCACGTCGCACGGCCGGGCCGCCAGTTCGGCTGCCGCCTCCGGACCGACCAGCAGTTCGGCGGACGACCCCGCAGCCCGCAGCGCGGCCCGGACCGCGATCGCCTGCCCGGGGTCACCGATCGCCACGGCTTCGACGTCCAGCTCGACCGCCTGCTCAGCGATCAGCCCTGGGTCCCGGCCACCGGCTGCCAACGAGACCACTCGGAAGCGGTCGGGGTTGCGGCGGACGACGTCGATCGCCTGGGTGCCGATCGACCCGGTGGAACCGAGCAGGACGACGTCGCGGCGTTTTGTACCCGTCATCCGACCATCCTCCCCTGTCCCCCGCCGGCAGCGAACATCAGCCCGTGATTCCCCAACTGGTCGGGAGGGGCGGTGGGGTCAGGGGGCGATGCCGATGTACTTGGTCTCCAGGTACTCCTCGATGCCCTCGGAACCACCCTCGCGCCCGAATCCGGAATGCTTGACTCCACCGAAGGGTGCGGCCGGGTTGGAGACCACGCCCTGGTTCAAACCGACCATTCCCGTCTCCAGTCCTTCGGCGATCGTCAGCGCCCGCGACAGGTTCTCCGTGAAGACGTAGGCGACCAGGCCGTACTCGGTGTCGTTGGCCAGCAGCAGAGCCTCGTCGTCGGTGTGGAACGTGGTGATCGGCGCCACCGGCCCGAAGATCTCCTCGGACAGCAATCGGGCCCCGGGTTCGACGCCGGCCAGCACGGTGGGCGCGTAGAAGTAGCCGACGTCCCCGACCGTCGAGCCGCCGGTCAGCACCCGGGCACCGAAGCCGACGGCGTCCTCGACGAGTTCGGCGACCTTGTCCCGGGTGGCGGCATCCACCAGTGGGCCGACGTCCACCCCGGCTTCGGTGCCCCGGCCGACGGTGAGCGCGCCCATTCGCTCGGCGAACCGCCGGGCGAACTCGTCGGCGACCGACTCATGCACCAGGAACCGGTTCGCGGCGGTGCAGGCCTCGCCCGCATTACGCATCTTGGCCAGCATCGCGCCGTCCACCGCCCGGTCCAGGTCGGCGTCCTCGAAGACCACGAACGGGGCGTTGCCTCCGAGTTCCATCGAGACCCGCAGCAACTGCTGCGCCGACTGCTCGACCAGGCGCTGACCGACACCGGTGGAGCCGGTGAATGAGAGCTTGCGCAACCGTTGGTCGCGGATGATCGGTTCGGACAGGGCTCCGGTGCGGGCGGTGGTGACCACGTTCAGCACGCCGGCCGGCAGTCCGGCCTCCTCGAGGATGCCGGCCAGGGCGTACATCGACAGCGGCGTGAGGCTGGCCGGCTTGACCACCATCGTGCAGCCGGCCGCGATCGCCGGGCCGATCTTGCGGGTGCCCATCGCCAGCGGGAAGTTCCACGGCGTGATGAAGAAGCACGGCCCGACCGGCTGCTTCATCGTCAACAACCGGGTGGCGCCGTTCGGTGCGACCGAGTAGCGGCCGCTGATCCGCACCGCCTCCTCCGCGAACCAGCGGAAGAACTCGGCGGCATACGTGATTTCGGACTTCGACTCGGCAACGGTCTTGCCCATTTCGAGCGTCATCAGCAGTGCGAGGTCGTCGATCCGGGCGGTGATCAGCTCGAAGGCCCGGCGAAGGATCTCGCCGCGATCGCGCGGTGCGCTCCGGGCCCAGGCGGCCTGCGCCTCGGCTGCGGCGTCCAACGCCGCCTTGCCGTCCTCGATCTCGCCGTCCGGAACCTGGGCGATCACCTGACCGGTGGCTGGGTCCTCGACGTCGATCACCTGACCCCGGGCCGCCGGGCGCCACTCACCACCGATGAAAAGTCCGTTCGGAACGCCGTTCAGTACCGCGCTCTCGGATCCAGTCAGGCTCGCCGCCACACTCATCCCGAACTCCTCTTTCAGTTGACCAACCACAGCCTAGATCATGACCTCATCCGCAGAGGGCTCGATCGACAACGGAAATCGTTGCCGATGAGCATCGTGCCGCAGACCCCTCGCAGCCTATGCTTGGCGTCATGCTCGACACGCCTCCCAGCCTCCCCCACTCCTCGGCGACCGGCCAGCCCGCCGCCGGGACGAGTGCCGCGCCGATCACCGACGGCTCGACCAGAGAGCCGGTGCGGCAGCGCCGCGAACTGCTGACCGAGATCCCTGGGCCACGCTCCCTGGAACTCACCGCCCGGCGCAAGGCCGCGGTCGCCTCCGGCGTGGGCAGCGTGATGCCGGTTTTCGCGGCTCGGGCCGGTGGCGGAATCCTGGTGGACGTCGACGGCAACTCGCTGATCGATTTCGGCTGCGGGATCGCCGTCACCACGGTCGGGAACTCCGCGCCCGAGGTGGTGGCTCGAGTGCAGCAACAGGTGCAGGACTTCACCCACACCTGCTTCACGGTCACCCCGTACGAGGGCTATGTCGAGATCTGCGAGCAGCTGAACCGGCTCACCCCGGGCGATCATGAGAAGCGCTCGGCGCTGTTCAACTCCGGCGCGGAGGCGGTCGAGAACGCGGTGAAGATCGCCCGCCGGGCAACCGGGCGGGACGCCGTGATCGTCTTCGATCACGCCTATCACGGCCGAACCAACCTGACGATGGCGATGACCGCCAAGAACATGCCCTACAAGGATGGGTTCGGCCCGTTCGCCGGCGAGGTCTACCGGGCACCGATGTCCTACCCGTTCCGCGATCCGGCCGGGATGACCGGCGCCGAGGCCGCGGTCCGGGCGATCGCCATGATCGAGAGCCAGGTCGGTGCCCAGAGCGTGGCCTGCCTGGTGATCGAGCCGATTCAAGGTGAGGGCGGTTTCGTCGTCCCGGCCCCGGGCTTCCTGCCGGCCCTGGCGCAGTGGTGCACGGCGAACGGCGTGGTCTTCATCGCCGACGAGATTCAGTCCGGCTTCGCCCGCACCGGGCACCTGTTCGCCTCTGAGCACGAGGGCGTGATCCCCGATCTGATCACCACGGCGAAGGGCATTGCCGGCGGCCTTCCGCTGTCCGGCGTCACCGGCCGGGCCGAGCTGATGGACAGCGTGCACGGCGGCGGGCTCGGCGGTACCTATGCCGGCAACCCGGTGGCCTGTGCCGCCGCACTCGGTGCGATCGCCACCATCGAGTCGCAAGGGCTCGTCGCCGCGGCTAACCGAATCGGTGACCGGATTCTCGCCGTCCTCCATCGGCTGGCGGCGGAATCTCCGCAGATCGGTGACGTCCGTGGCCGGGGAGCGATGATCGCGATCGAGATCGTCGAACCGGGGACGACGATCCCGGACGCCGCCGAGGCGGCGCGGATCAGCGCGGCCTGCCATCGCGCCGGGCTGATCACACTGACCTGCGGAACGTTCAGCAATGTGCTCCGGTTGCTGCCGCCACTGGTGATCGACGACGACCTGCTGGACGATGGACTCACCGTGCTCGCGGACGCGGTAGCCGCCCGCTGACCGGTCTCCGAACCGCCGTCCAGCTGGGAGCCAAGTGATCATCAAGCAACTGATCGTGACGACCGAGGGCTATTCGAGACACCAGAGTGGTTCCGGTTATGACATGCTGACGCACGGCTCCTGACCGACGCCGCCTCACCGACGCTGGTGACCGGGAGCGACCGTCGCCTTCCCTCGGGGGGTTGAAGATGTCGAGCGCCACCGCTGCGGTTCCGCCCGTAGGGGCCACCGCGGCCTCCACCGCACCTACCCCAGCGCCGGTCGAGGCCCGGCCAGCCATATCCGGGGCGGCAAGCACCCCGGTCAGTACCGCGGAGGGGGCTCGTCGGGTGCAGCAGGAGGCCGTGCGCCAGATCGTGGCCGAAGGCGGCCCGCAGATCGTCTATCAACCGCAGTTGTCGCTCTCCCGCCTGGTCGTGGACGGTTACGAAGCGCTGGCCCGGTTCCCGGACAGCCCGATCCGGGGCACCGAGTCCTGGTTCGCGCGGGCCCGCGAGCTGAACCTGGGCGCCGCCCTCGAAGCCAGCGCCCTGCATCGAGCGCTGAGCCGGCGACACGAGCGGCCGGCCGGCACCATCCTGGCGGTGAACCTCTCCCCCGCCGTGCTGGCCAGCCCGGCGGTCGCGGCCGTCCTGCCGGACGACCTGACCGGCATCGAGATCGAACTGACCGAGCACGAGTGGGCACCGGGCGGCGGCCGGTTGCGCCGCCAACTCGACCTGCTGCGCGAGCGCGGCGCTCGGGTCGCCATTGACGACGTCGGGGTGGCGCACTCGGGTCTGCGCCGGGTGATGGATCTGGCTCCGGACCGGATCAAGCTGGACAAGCACCTGGTCCAGGGCGTCGCCGGGAGCCACGCGAAGACCGCGCTGATCCGGGCCGTGGTGGACTTCGCCGAGCACATCAACGCCGCGGTCGTCGCGGAGGGTGTGGAGAACCTCGACGATCTGGAGGCGCTCGCCGAACTGGACGTCGGATACGCCCAGGGCTGGATGATCGGGCTGCCCGAATCGGACTTCCAGGGCGCTGACCCGTTGGCCATCGCTTCCGGGCGGGACTCGCTCGCCCGGATGTTGGTTGGCCGCCAGCGGCGAACCACCCGCTCCCGCGTTCTCCGGCACGCACCGGGCAGCCACGACCCGGCCGGCGACTCCAGCCCGAGCCCACCCGACAGCGCCGCCACATCTGGCGCGACCGGGTCGGCCGGCGCCTCGAGCGGCAAGCCGGGAGCCGCCCCGACCGCCGCGGCCTACGACGCCACCGCCGACGTCGAGGAGTTGCTGGTCCAGCTGACCCGGGTGACGAGCCTGGCCGAGCTGGGGGCGCTGGCCGGGACCTGCGCCGGGGTGCTCGGTGGGGACAGCCTGCAGATCAGCGTGCTGACCGACGACGGCTCGGCGATCCAGTCGCTGCGGAGCCCGATCACGGGCGGCGCCGGCGAGGTGTTCACCCTGGCCGACTATCCGATCACCCGGCGCTGCCTAGAGACCCGCGCGGTGATCCCGATCTACCTGGACAGCGACGGCGACCCTTCGGAGTGGCAGGTGCTCGCCCGGCTGGGCTTCCAGGCCGCTCTGCTGGTTCCGGTGATCAGCCGGGATCGGGTGATCGGCTTGCTGGAGTGCTACCGCAGGTGCCCTTCCCCCTGGTCACGGCGGCAGATCCGGTCGGCCCGGACGGTCGCCGCGATGCTCGGCCCGGTCCTCGACGTCACCCTGCAAATCGAGCTCAAGGCCCCCTAAGTCCTTCCGCTCCCGGCGCTCGTTCATGACCACCGCTATGACCACCGCGCTGGCGATACGCTGCGCGACCGAACGAGCCGCTGCGCGACCGAACGGGCGGCTGCGTGGGTGAGCACGGCTAGGCGTGCCGACGGCGTCTTGATCAGCGGCGTTTTGGTACTGGGATAGCAGTACTAAACGGCCGCTGATCAAGACGCTCATGGGGAAGCGGCCGGGGCGAAGCCATCTGCGTCTGAACGGCCATGGCTCACAGGCCGCCCTGAGGGCTGAAATGAGGGACGGCGCAGCCTCGGGTTCCTGGCCGTGATGATCTTCGGACCCTGGTGATCGGCAGTTGCGCCCGCTTTCGGGCCGCGAAAGGCACTACTGGCGGGCGTAACTGGCGATCCTCGCGGAAGAGCTACGGCTATTTCGACCGATTACGCACAGCGAAGAGGGTGCGATGGGCTAGGAGTCGAAGCCCAGGCCGAGGCGGTCCAGGGTGCGTAACCACAGGTCTCGCCGTCCCTGGTTGGCGTCCGCGCGAGCGAGGCTCCGGCGAGTCAGGGTGATCCCGGCCCAGCGGAACGGTTCCGGCGGAAACGGCACGGGTTGACGGCGGACCATCGCCAGCTGGGTGCGCTCGGTCTCCACCCCGTCGACCAGGTCGAGCGCCACCTGGGCACCGAAGCGGGAGGCGCCCACTCCGAGCCCGGTGTAACCCTGGACGGCGGCCAGCTTGCCGCGCATCCCGCGGGCCCAGAACGGGGTGAACCGGGTGCTGGTGTCGATCGCCCCGGCCCAGGCGTGGCTGAACCGCACCCCACCTGCCGAGTTCGACCCGGCCAGCTGCGGAAAGGTGGCGAAGAAGTGATCCGCCAGCACCCGTTCGGTCGCCTCCCGGCGGGCCCGGCGCGGGCTCAGATCCGAGCCGTAGTAGTACAGCGCGTCGTACCCGCCCCAGATGATTCGCCGATCTCGCGTCGTCCGGTAGTAGTGAAACTGGTTACCGGCATCCGAGATGCCGTAGCCACCGGACCAGCCGAGGTCGTCCCACTGCCGGTCGGTCAGCGGCTCGGTGGCCAGCACGTGATCCCAGACCGGGACGGTGAACGGCCGCAGCCGGCGCAGCGGCGACGGAAAGACGTTGGTTCCCAGCACGACCCGGCTGGCCCGCACGGTGAATGTCCGGGTCGCGTCGCCACCGGTTCGGGCGTCCAGCCGAACCTGACCCCCGCCGTCCCGAACCCGCATGACCTTGGTGCCTTCGTAAATGCTGACTCCGAGCCGCTCGGCGGCGGCGGCCAAGCCCCAGACCAGCCGGGCGGGATTGAGGACGGCGGTACCCCGTCGATCCCGCAGCCCACCCAGGTAGGTCGGCGAGTTGGCCAAGGCCCGGGTCTGCTCAGCGTCCAGAATTTCGGACTTGGCACCAAACCCCAGCCCCGCCTCATGGACCTCCTGTAGGCCCTCGAGTTGCCAATCGGCGACGGCAACGATCAGGTCGCCCTCGTACCGGAAGTCGCAGTCAATGCCGTACCGGTTGATCGCCGCCTCGATGTCGTCCAGAGTCTGGTCGCCGAGCCGGAGCAGGGCCGGCATCTCCTCCGGCCAGCGCTCCAGCCCGTTGGGCAGCCCATGGGTCAAGCTCGCCGAACAGAACCCGCCGTTGCGCCCGCTCGCCGCCCAGCCCAGCGTGCCGGCCTCGAGCAGCGCGATGCTCCGGCCGGGGTTCGCTTCGGCCGCGAGCAACGCCGTCCACAATCCGGTGAATCCACCGCCGACGACGGCCAGATCCACGGTCAGGTCGCCGTCCAGATCCGGCCGCAGATCGGGCCGGTCGGGATCGTCCAGCCACAGCGGGACGCTGGAAGCGCCGGCCAGCGGATCGGTCATGAGGGCTCCCCGAGCAGTTGGTGCAAGCACGAAATGAATCTGGTGCAACAGTGCTCGAGGGCAAGAACCGAGCGGAAGTACAGGGGTGGAGGGGTACGAGGGCTAGGAGCCGAGCCTGGATTCGCGTCGCCAGCGGAACCCTTCGACCGCCATCACGATCAGCATCGCCAGCAGGAACATGAAGGCACCGACCACGTACGCCTGGGCCGGAACGCCTCGCCCGGCGGAGACGTACACGAACTTCGGGAACGTGTTGACGTTTCCGGACACGAAATTGGTGATGATGAAGTCATCGAACGACAGGCTGAAGGCCAGCAGCGCGGCCCCCGCGATTCCCGGCGCGACCAGCGGCAGGGTGACTCGACGGAAGGTCTGGAACTCGTTCGCATACAGGTCACCGGCGGCCTGTTCCAGCCTGGGGTCGAGGCCCGCGATCCGGGCCTTGACCGCGACCACGACGAAGCTGATGCAGAACATCACGTGCGCGATCACGATCGTGACGTAGCCGAGCGGCACCCGCATGTTCAGGAACAGCGTGAGCAGCGAGGCGGCCAGCACCACTTCGGGCGTCGCCATCGGCAGGAAGATCAGCAGGTTCGTCGTGGTCCGGCCGCGAAACCGATAGCGAGCCAAGGCAAAGGCGATCATCGTGCCGAGGATCGTGGCGATCAGCGTGGCTGTGATCCCGATCTTCAGGCTGTTGCCGACCGCGGTGCAGACTTCCGGCGCGCCACACGGGTTCTTCCAGTTGGCCAGCGTGAACCCGCGCCAGGTCAGGTTGCTCCGGGCCGGGATGTTGAAGCTGAAGACGATGATGTAGGCGATCGGCGCGAAGATGTAGCCGAAGGCGATCACCGCGTAGATCTGCAGGCCGTGAGCGCGCACCCAGCGCCAGGTCTTGGTCATACCAGTTCCTCCGTTCCGGCCCTGCGAACGTAGAAGAAGACCAGCACCAGGATCGCCGCCATCAGGACGAACGACAGCGCGGCGGCCGTCGGGTAATCGACCACCCGGAAGAACCGGCTCTCCACCACGTTTCCGATCATCTGGGTCCGCGGGTTACCGAGCAGCGACGCGTTCACGTAGTCACCGGCGGCCGGGATGAAGGTCAGCAGCGTGCCGGCCACCACCCCGGGCATCGAGAGCGGAAAGGTGACCTTGCGCAGCACGGTGAACGCGCTGCCGTAGAGGTCTCCACCGGCCTCGATCAGCCGGGGGTCGATCCGTTCCAGGCTGGCGTACAGCGGCAGGGTCATGAACGGCAGAAAGTTGTAGGTGATGCCGGCGACGACGGCGAACGCGCTCGCGGTCACCGTGGCGTCCTGCGGGATCACATGCAGGAATTTCATTGACCTGACGATGTACCCGTTGTCTGCCAGGATCTGCCCCCACGCCAGGGTGCGCAGCACGAAACTGGTGAAGAACGGCGCCACCACGAGCACCAGCAACAGGTTTCGCCAGCGGCCGGCCTTGAACGCGATCATGTAGGCCAGCGGGTAGGCGATCAACAGGGTGAACAGGGTGGCCAGGCCGGCGTAGATGAACGAGCGGGCGAACTGCTCCTGGTATTCGCCGATCACCCGCGCATAATTGCCAAAGTCGAAAGTTTGGACGAAAGCGCCGATTTCGCCAGTGGGCGCGGGTGTCTGGGTGGACGTCCCGAGCAGCGTGAAGATCGGTACCAGGAAGAAGACGGCGAGCCAGGCCAGCCCGGGCACGAGCAGCAAGAGCAGCATCCGCCGCTGCTTGCCGGTGGCTCGCAACGGTGGCGGTTCGTCCGGGGGCGCGCCGGGGGTATGCGCGATCGTGCCGATGGCCATGGTTCGCCCTCAGCCTCGGCCGACGGCGGCGAGCGCGGCGGCGTCCTCGTCGACCCCGGCCTCGGGGTCACCGGCCAGACCGAAGCTGTGACCGGGTTCCCAGCTCAGCTGCACCCGATCACCACGAGCGAATCGGTCTGCCACGCCGAGGTTTTGAACGAAGACAGTGAGTTCCTGGTGCCACGGCATCCGGACCAGGTACTGGGTGGAGACGCCCATGTAGCTGGCATCCACGACGGTGCCGCCGAGGAAGACGTTGTCGCCTACCGGGGCTACCGCCGTCTCCGCGAGCAGCCGGATCTTCTCCGGTCGGACGCCGAGCAGCAGGTCTTCGGTGTCCACGCTGCGTTCGGCGCGGAGCGACACCTTCTGCCCGTAGCACTCGACGATCAGATCCGGGCCCACGCCCGTCCCTACCCGCCGGGCTTTGACCAGGTTGGACTGGCCGAGGAAGTTCGCCACGAAGGTGGTCCGCGGCGATTCGTACAGCTCGGTCGGGGAGCCGAGTTGCTCGATCCGGCCGTGGTTCATCACCGCGACCCGGTCGGCCATCGTCATCGCCTCCTCCTGGTCGTGGGTGACATGGACGAAGGTGATGCCGACCTCGGTCTGGATCCGCTTCAACTCGATCTGCATCTGCCGGCGCAGCTTGAGGTCCAGCGCGCCGAGCGGCTCGTCCAGCAGCAGCACCTGTGGCCGGTTGACCACCGCTCTGGCCAGGGCGATCCGTTGCTGCTGACCACCGGACAACTGGCTGGGCTTGCGTTTGGCCAGGTGACCGAGCTCGACCAGGGCCAGCGCGTCGTCCACTTGCTGGCGGACCTCCTTCACCCGGCGCCGGCGCAGCCCGAAGGCGACGTTCTCGAACACGTTCAGGTGCGGGAACAGCGCGTAGTTCTGGAAGACCGTGTTCACCGGCCGCTGGTACGGCTTCTGATGGGTGACATCGAGGTCGCCGAGGTGGATCGAACCCGACGTCGGCTCCTCCAGACCAGCGATCATGCGCAGCGTGGTGGTCTTGCCGCAGCCGGACGGGCCGAGCATGGCGAAGAACTCGCCCTGCGCGATCGTCAGATCGAGCCCGTCCACGGCGGTGAAGGTGGCGAAATTCTTCGTCACTCCGCTGAGCCGCAGGTCTGCGCCCGAGTCGGCCGCCGCGCCGTCGCCGAGATCGCTGGTCCGAGCCATCAGACGCCCAGTACGGACTGGAACTGCGCGGTGTACTTGGTCTCCTCGGCCGGGGTGAGCGTCCGGAACTGCTTCACCTTCGCCAGGTCCTCGGCGCTCGGGAAGATGAAGGGGTCCTCGGCCAGTTCCGGGTCGAGCTTCTCCATCGCCGCCTGCGCGCCCTTGACCGGGCAGATGTAGTTGACGTATTGGGCCACCTGGGCGGCGACGTTCGGGTCGTAGTAGTAGTTCATCAGGATCTCGGCGTTCTCCTTGTGCGGAGAACCGATCGGGACCATCAGGTTGTCACTCCAGAGCGTGCCGCCGGCCTCCGGAATGGCGAACTCCCACTTGTTGCCTTCCTCGAAGTTGATCTGGGTGATGTCTCCGGACCACGCGATCACGGCGATCACGTCCCCCTTGATCAGGTCCTCCTTGTAGGAGTTCCCCTTCACCTGGCGGATCTGGCGGGACGACAGGTTCTCGTCCAGCACCTCGAGCGCCTTGCCGAATTCGTCGGCGGTGAAGGCCTTCTCGATGTCGACGCCCTGCTCCAGCATGATCAGGCCGAGCGTGTCCCGGAACTCGGAGAGTACCTCGACCTTGCCCTTCAGCTCCGGGTTCCAGAGGTCGGAGACGTTCCTCAGCCCGCCGGGCAGCTTCTCCTTGTTCCAGGCGATCCCGGCGTACCCGGACTGCCAGGTCAGCGAGTAGTTCCGACCGGGGTCGAAGTCGGGCTGCTGGAGGCTTGGCAGCAGGTTCGACGAGAGCGGGATGACCGACTTGTCAAGCTTCTGCGCGTACCCCTGGCGGATCATCCGGCTGGCCATCCAGTCGGTGAACACGACGATGTCCTTGCCGATGTCCTGGCCGTTCTTCAACTGGCCCTGGATCTTGCCGTAGTACGAGTCGTTGTCCTCGATGGCCTCGTCGTAGGTCGCCTTGATCCCGTTGATCTTCTGAAAGTTCTCCAGCGTCGGGTAGGTCTTGGTCTTGTCATCGAAGTCCAGGTACAGCGACCAGTTCGCCCAGTTGACGACCTTGTCGGTCTTCGACCGGTCGGGGGCCGGCGACGGTCCCACCGTGTTGCCGTTCGATCCGCCGGTCGAGCACGCGGCCAGGGCCGCTCCGACGCCGAGGGCTCCGGCACCGCCGAGCAGCGACCGGCGAGACATGGACCGAGCGGCGCGACCACTGGACAATTGCGCTCGGACGATCGCGGCGGCTTCAGGCGACAGTTTCGGACGGCGACGCTGGGTCATGGAGAAGGAATCCTTTCCTGGCCCGCCGGTCAGCGGGATCCTGGCTGCTTCGCTGGTTGCGACGACCCTGACGGCACAACCGAGGCAGATGCGACGGTGCACCGGCTTGCCTGAGCCGCGAGCATGCGGGACAGCCTAGGCGCGCCGCTTAACAGATCGCTCTGGATACTGACACGCCGTTATGAAGCCGTGCAAGGCTCGCACGACAGATTTCGTTGCGGTAACGGCCGGACAGCGACGATTCCGGTACCCAAATGCGTCGACACCCAGAATTCGGACCGTCTAGCCGCGAAAGAGTTGTCAACGAAAAATCGCTCTCAGCCATGGTCTGATCACAATGCGTGATCAGACCATGGCCAACCGTTGATCATTCGATCGCGGCCATCACGTGCTTGATCCGGGTGTAGTCCTCAAGCCCGTACATCGACAGGTCCTTGCCGTAACCGGAGTGTTTGAAGCCACCGTGTGGCATTTCCGCGACCAGCGGGATGTGCGTGTTGATCCAGACGCAACCGAAATTCAGTCGCTTGGACATCCGCATCGCCCGGCCGAAGTCCTTCGTCCAGACGCTGGAAGCCAGCCCATACGGCACGCCGTTGGCCCAGGCCAGCGCCTCGGCCTCGGCACTGAAGCGCTGCACGGTGATCACCGGCCCGAAGACCTCGTTCTGGATGATTTCGTCCTTCTGCCGTAGCCCGGAGACCACCGTCGGCTCCAGATAGAAACCGTCGCCGAGCGCGGTGACCCGCTGGCCACCAGTGGTGATTTTCGCGTGATCCGGCAGTCGCTCCAGGAAACCCGACACCCGGGACAGTTGCCCGGCGCTGTTGACCGGGCCGAACAGCGCGTCCTCATCGTCCGGCAGGCCCACCTTGGCGTTCCTGGCCTGCTCCGCCAGCGCCGCGACGAACTCGTCATGGATCCCCGGGGCAGCCAGCACCCGGGTCGCGGCGGTGCAGTCCTGGCCGGCGTTGAAGTACCCGGCAACGGCGATCGCCTCGGCGGCGGCCTCCAGGTCTGCGTCGTCGAACACCACCACCGGCGCCTTGCCACCCAGCTCCAGGTGCACCCGCTTGACATCCTGTGCGGCCGATCCGGCGACCTCCATGCCGGCCCGAACGGAGCCAGTGATCGCGACCATCTGCGGGGTCGGGTGCTCCACCAGGGCGCGGCCGGTGCTGCGATCGCCGGTGATCACGTTCAGCACGCCGGCCGGGAAGAACTCGGCCGCGATCTCGGCCAGCAGCAGGGTGGTCTCCGGCGTGGTGTCGCTCGGCTTCAGCACGACGGTGTTGCCCGCCGCGAGCGCCGGAGCGAACTTCCAGACCGCCATCATCATCGGGTAGTTCCACGGGGTGACCTGGCCGATCACGCCGATCGGCTCGCGCCGGACCCAGGATGTGTGGCCGGCCAGGTACTCCCCGGCGGAGCGGCCTTCGAGTACCCGGGCCGCACCGGCAAAGAACCGGATCTGGTCGACCATCGGCGGGATCTCCTCGCTCGCGGTCAGCGCGAACGGTTTGCCGGTGTTCTGTGCTTCCAGCTTGACCAGGTCGTCGGCCCGGGACTCCACGGCATCGGCGAACTTCAGCAGTGCCTTCTGGCGCTCCGAGGGGGTGGTGTCACCCCAGGTCTCGAAGGCCTTCTCGGCCGCCGCATAGGCGGAGTCGACGTCCTCCGGGGTAGAGATCGGGGCCTGCGCGACCACCTGACCAGTGGACGGATCCACGATGTCGTTGGTCGAGTCGGTGCTGGCCGCGCGGTACTCACCGGCGATGAAGTTGCGCAGCACCCGGGGCGACTGGCTCACAACGAACCTCCTTGGAAGAGTTTTCGGCACTCTACGCGCAGGTACGTGCTTATCGGCAGAGCAAGGTGCCCTTGACTGAGGAATCGGCAAGATTTTCATCATGAAACAACGGATTCACTTGCAGAGCGGCCGACCGAACCGTCAGGATCGACGTGTGGCGCCCAGACCGGCACGAACTCGAACCGTCCCCACAGTCCTCGATGAGATCTCCAAGCGAATCATCGAGCAACTGCAGGAGGACGGTCGTCGTCCTTACGCCGCGATCGGTAAGGCGGTCGGCCTGTCCGAAGCCGCTGTCCGGCAACGCGTGCAGCGCCTGCTCGATGCGGGGGTGATGCAGATCGTTGCCGTCACCGATCCGCTCCAGGTGGGTTTCACCCGGCAGGCAATGATCGGCGTCAACGTGGACGGCGATATCAACCTGGTCGCCGATCAGCTCTCGGCGATGGCCGAGGTCGATTACGTCGTCGTCACCGCCGGCTCGTTCGACCTGATGGTCGAGGTGGTCTGCGAGGACGACGACCATCTGTTGGACGTGGTCAGCCACGACATCCGGGGCCTGCCCGGGGTTCGCAGCACCGAGACCTTCGTCTATCTGAAACTTCGCAAACAGCTATACAACTGGGGTACACGATGACCGAATACAACACCGCGGACCTCACCTCCAGTGCGCGTGACCACCTCTGGATGCACTTCACCCGGCAGTCCTCGTTCCTCCCGGCGGCCGACGGCTCGGTTGCCGCCGAGCTGCCGATCATCGTCAAGGGCGAGGGCGCCTACATCTGGGACAGCAACGGCCGGAAATACTTGGACGGCCTCGCCGGGCTTTTCGTCGTCCAGGCCGGGCACGGCCGCGAGGAACTGGCCCGGGCCGCCTACGAACAGGCCAAGGAGCTGGCGTTCTTCCCGCTCTGGTCGTATGCGCACCCCAAGGCGATCGAGCTCGCCGACCGCCTGGCCGGGTATGCCCCGGGCGACCTGAACAAGGTCTTCTTCACCACCGGTGGCGGTGAAGCGGTCGAAACCGCCTGGAAACTGGCCAAGCAGTACTGGAAGCTGGTCGGGAAACCGGGCAAGCACAAGGTGATTTCGCGAGCCGTCGCGTACCACGGCACCCCGCAGGGGGCGCTGTCGATCACCGGTATCCCCGAGGCCAAGATCCCGTTCGAGCCGCTGGTACCGGGGGCCTTCCGGGTGCCGAACACCAACCAATACCGGGCGCCGGTAGAGCTGCGCGACGACCCGAAGCGGTTCGGCCGCTGGGCCGCCGATCGGATCGCCGAGGCGATCGAGTTCGAGGGCCCGGACAGCGTGGCCGCCGTCTTCTTGGAGCCGGTGCAGAATTCCGGTGGTTGCTTCCCGCCGCCGCCGGGGTATTTCGAGCGGGTTCGGGAGATTTGCGACGAGTACGACGTGTTGCTTGTCTCGGACGAGGTGATCTGCGCGTTCGGCCGGATCGGCGGGATGTTCGCCTGCAATGAACTCGGCTACGTGCCGGACATCATCACCTGCGCCAAGGGCATGACCAGTGGTTACTCGCCGATCGGCGCGATGATCGCGAGCGACAGGCTGTTCGAGCCGTTCAGCAAGGGGACGACCTACTTCCCGCACGGCTACACCTTCGGCGGGCACCCGGTGTCGGCCGCAGTGGCGATGGCGAACCTGGACATTTTCGAGCGTGAAGGTCTGAACCAGCACGTTCGGGACAATGCGCCGAATTTCCGCGCCACCCTGGAGAAGCTGCTCGATCTGCCGATCGTCGGCGACGTCCGCGGCGAGGGCTACTTCTACGGCATCGAAATGGTCAAGGACAAGGACACCCGAGAGACCTTCGACGACGACGAATCCGAGCGACTGCTGCGCGGTTTCCTCTCCAAGGCGCTGTTCGACGCCGGCCTCTACTGCCGCGCCGACGACCGCGGCGACCCGGTGATCCAGCTCTCCCCGCCGCTGATCGTCGGCCAAAAGGAGTTCGACGACATCGAGTCAATCCTCCGCACCGTCCTGACCGAAGCCTGGTCGAGGTTGTGAACCAAAGAACACGAGTCCGGAGGCTGCCGGAGAAGCAGGTTTCGGACGTCGAGGCGTTGCATGCTGTCCTGGACGCGGCATTGGTGGCCCATGTCGCCGTCCCACAGGAGCATCGGCTCGCGGTGATCCCGGTCGGGATGGCCCGCGACGGCGACCGGTTGCTGATCCATGGCTCGACCGGCTCGCAGGCTTTCCGCGCCCTGGCCGACGGCATCGAAACCTGTGCAACGGTAACCCTTTTGGATGGAATCGTGGTGGCCCGCAGCCAGTTCGAGTCTTCCATGCACTACCGGTGCGCGATGCTGTTCGGCTCGTTCACCCCGGTCCCGGCCGCCGAGCGGGCGACCGCGCTCGCCGTGCTGTCCGAGCACCTGCTTCCCGGCCTGACCGGCGCCCGGCCGCCGTCCGCCAAGGAACTGGCCGCTACCTCGGTGCTGGCGATGCCGTTGACCGAGTGGTCCCTCAAGGTCTCCGCCGCCGACCCCGAGGACGCCGAGGCGGACCTGGACCGCCCGGTGTGGGCCGGCGTCGTCCCGCTCCAGCACACGTGGGGAACCCCGATCCCCGCTCCTGACCTGGCCGTCGCCCTACCGGCCCCCACCGCCCTCGCCGACTGGCCCACCGGCCGCGCCTAACTGCGCCGCATTAAGCAATCTTGCTGGCCAAGTCGCCTCCGGCCAACGTCCCCAGGGTGAGCAGTCGAAGATGACCGCCACGGCCTCGTTGTGATCATGGCGAACGCCGCAGGACTCGGCCGAACCCCGGTAAAGGGCCGATGAAAGGGCTTGCGCAGGACTTCGGCCGAGCCCTGCGGCGACCGACCCAGCGGGCACCGCAAACCAGGGCCCCGATCAGGGCCCCGATCAGGGCCCCGACCAGGACCACGACCACGACCAGGGCCAGGGCCAGGGCCAGGGCCAGGGCCATCGTCCGACTTGATCCCGCAGCATGACCCCTTGCCGGACCCTGCTGACCAATGCGCCCGACTTTCCAACCCGCGATCATGCACGGTTGCCCGCCTATGGGCCGTGATCATGCACAGCTACCCGCCCCAAAAGCGGGTATCCGTGCATGATCACCGCAGTCAATCTGGCCCTCGGGGATGCCGTGAGGCGTGATGCGGCTATTTCCGGTCAGAAGTTTGGGTGC
>DATINJ010000198.1:0-2135 GCA_035474375.1 Kineosporiaceae bacterium
GGGCAACCGTGCATGATCACGGGAGAAGGGTAGGGGGCAACCGTGCATGATCACGGGGGAAGGGTGTGTGGGGCAACCGTGCATGATCACGGGAGGGGTTGAGGGCGGCTCAGGTTTTGATCGGGCGGACGACGAGCACGGACTGGCGGCCGGCGACTCGGGTGAGGACGATCGTGGCCTCGTTGTCGCCGGTCAGGCGGAGTTGCTTGCGTAGCTGCTCGGGCTCGACCGCAGTGCCGCGCTTCTTGATCGTCAGCTTGCCCACGCTGCGGTCGCGCAGCCAGGTACGCAACGCCTTGAGCTGGAAGCCGAACACCTCATCGACCGCATATGCCTTGGCCAGCGGCGTCTGAATGAGCCGGTCGGCGGTGACGTAGGCGATGCTGCCGTCGATCAGTCGGCCCTCGACCAGCTTCACCACCTCCCCGACCAGCCCGGATCGGATCACCGCGCCGTCCGGTTCGTAGAGGAATGTGCCGACCGGGCCGACCGGGGCGGGCGTCGCGTCGGTCATCCCGCCGTCGCTGACCTCGGTTCCGCCGCCGGCGCTGTCCAGCACCAGGGCGCTGCGGCGGACGCCGTCCCGGGCCACGCTCCCGAACCAGAGCCCGGCCTCGACCACATCGCCGTCCACCGACACCCACTGCGCCTCGGCACCGGCCGGCACCAGGTGATGCGGGATCCCGGGAGCGGTCTTCATCCCGACCGCAGGCAGGCGGCCGGCCAGTTCATGGACGAAGGAGAGCGGCGGCGAGCCGGCCCGGGGGTCGAGCAGTCGCCGTCCGGAGGTGGCTCGGCGGGCCGGATCCAGGAACGCGCCCTGCACGCCGGACAGGTCTGTCGTCATCGCGTCCTCGTGCCGGACCACCGTTTCCGGCCAGTGCCGCAAGTTCACGGTGGCGATCGCGGCGGTCACCTCGTCCCGCTCGACCGCCAGCACCTCGCGGTCCAGCCCGGCCATCGCCATCGAGTCGGCGCCGATCCCGCAGCCCAGATCGGCCACTCGGGTGATTCCGGCCGAGGCGAATCGCTGCGCGTGCCGAGCGGCGACCGGCAATCGGGTGGCCTGCTCCAAGCCCGTCGGAGTGAACAGCATGCCGGCCGCGAAGGGGCCGAACTTGGCCTGCGCCACCGAGCGTAACCGGGACTGCGTAAGCGCTGCGGAGACCATCTCCGGTGGGTGACCGTCGCGTTGCAACTGTTCGATGAGCGCCATCGCGGAGGACTCGTCGTACTCCGGCAAGGACTCCAGCAAGGCCCACCCATCGCGGGTGAGCAGGGTCGAGATGCCGTCCAGGTCCACGGCCGAATTGTCACACGTGCCGGGCGTGCGGGCCGAACACACCACGACACGATTGGCACTCAAGTTGACCGAGTGCTAATCAGCGCTCTAGATTCTAGTTGGCACTCTCACCTTGAGTCTGCCAATGGCAACACTCTCGGCAGGGCCCGGCCGGCACCGCGACGACGGTCGGTGAATCTTGTCCGAGACGCGCTCCTTTACGTGCAACACCGTCCTTTCACACGCATTCGACGTATCCGAAGGGGAGGTCCGAAAGTGTCGGTCTCCATCAAGCCGCTCGAGGATCGCATTGTCGTCAAGCCGCTAGACGCGGAGCAGACGACGGCCTCCGGCCTGGTCATCCCGGACACCGCCAAGGAGAAGCCCCAGGAGGGCGAAGTCCTTGCGGTCGGCCCGGGCCGGTTCGACGACGAGGGCGAGAAGCGGATTCCGCTCGACGTCAAGGTCGGCGACACAGTGCTCTACAGCAAGTACGGCGGCACCGAGGTGAAGTACTCCGGTGAGGAGTACCTCATCCTCTCGGCGCGCGACGTGCTCGCCATCATCGAGAAGTGATCTGCGGGTCCGTCATTTATTGACGGGCCACTGAATTCTCGATCGACGACTCCCGCCCCGGCCGGCCGGCTTTGCTGGCCGCCCGGGGCGTGTGTCGTTGCAGTCAATCGACATGTGAGACAGCGAAGAGGGACTGACGCAGCATGGCAAAAACTCTGGAGTTCAATGACTCCGCTCGCCGCGCCCTGGAGCGCGGTGTCGATGCCCTGGCGAACGCCGTCAAGGTGACGCTCGGGCCCCGCGGCCGGAACGTCGTCATCGACAAGAAGTGGGGCGC
>DATINJ010000199.1:0-5892 GCA_035474375.1 Kineosporiaceae bacterium
GAGGTAGGTCTTCTCGCCGTCCGCCTTGATCAGTACCCGGTCCTTGTCGTCACCGAAATCGGTGGTACGCAACCAAACCGCGCCACCATCCTCGAAAACATGCCCCTGCTCCCGCAACCGAGCTACCGCCTGCTCCACCGCTCCGGAACTGTGCAGAGACTTCTCGGAGAACCAGACATCAAAGTGGACGCCGATATTGGCCAGCGTTTGCCGGTTTTCGCCAACCTGAATGGCGTAGGCCAGATCCCGCGCGACCACCAAGGCCTCGTCGTCCGGAAGGTCGTCGATCTCCGGACGTTGCTCGCGAACCGCGACGGCCAGCTCGGCGATGTACTCCCCCGGGTAGCCGCCGTCCGGCATCTCGGTGCCGCGGAGCCGAGCCAGCACTGAGGCGCCGAACCGGTCCATCTGGGCGCCGGCGTCGTTGATGTAGAACTCGCGGGTGACCTGGGCACCGGTCGCGGTCAGCAGCCGGCCGATCGCGTCGCCGAGGGCGGCCCAACGGGTATGACCGATATGCAGCGGACCGGTCGGGTTGGCGGAGACGAACTCCAGGTTGATCACGTGCCCGGTGAGCAACTCGCTGCGCCCATAGGTGGCACCCGCCTCGAGCACGGTGCGGACCAGCTCACCAGCTGCACCGGTATCGAGGACGACGTTCAGGAACCCCGGCCCGGCGACGTCCACGCTCTTGATCCCGGGCAACTCGCTGAGCCGCCCCGCCAGCAACTGGGCGATCTCCCGCGGCGGCCGACCGGCCTGCTTCGCGAGTTGGAGGGCGATGTTGGTGGACCAGTCGCCGTGCTCGCGCTGCTTCGGGCGCTCGACCCGGACCTGGCTCGGGACGGCGGTTGCGAGTTCACCTTCGGCGACGATAGTCACCAGGCATGCCCGGATGGCAGCGGATAGTTCATCGGGAGTCACGTTGACCAATCGTACGGTGCACCCGCACCTGCTTTTCCCCAGCGACCCCTGCCCTCGGCTCCCCAGCGATCATGCACGGTTGCTCCCGCCCCAGCCCCCCGCGATCATGCACGGCTACTCCCCTTGCTGAGCGGCAACCGTGCATGATCGTCACAATGCCGGTGAGTTAAGCCGCCACGGGACCCCTGAACAACAGCCGTGATCATGCACGCTTGCTCTTCAGGCCAGGGCACGCCGGCGCTGACGCGCTTCCCAAGTGCATGATCACGGGTCGAAGCGACGCAGATGCGACCTCAGGCAACCTCACCCCAGTCACTCCAGCGCTTAACCCACCGGCATTGATGATCATCAGGATGGTTTGGCGCGACGGTGGAGGTCGTCGTCCACGGTGGTGTCGCCGGAGCACAGCCAGCCACCGACGAGCATCAGCACCAAGGTGCCGGCGAGGAACCCGAAGGGTGCCGTCCAGCCGCCGGTCAGATCGTGCAGCAGACCGACCAGCAACGGTCCGCTGGCGGCCGCTAGGTAGCCGAAGCCCTGAGACACGCCGGCCAGCGCGCCCGCAGAGGCAGGGGTGGCCGAGCGCAGCCCGATCAGGGTCAGAACCAGCGGAAACCCTCCGCCACCGAGCCCGGCCAAGATGGTCCAAACCATGGTCAAGGTCATCGGCGCGAGCAGCAGACCGGCATACCCGACGGCGAAGAAGCCGACACACGCGGCCGCCATCCATCCGGACCGGCCGAGCCGACCGAGCAGCATCGGAATCAGAAACGAGGGGAGCACCCCGATGCCGGCGAACAGCGCGAGCATCGCCCCGGCTCTGGCCTCGCTCGCTCCGGCGTCAATCAGTCGGACCGGCAGCCAGGTGAACAAGGCGTAGAGGTTCAGCGCGTTCATTCCGAACAGCAGAGCCAGGCCCCAGGTGATCGGGCTGCGATGGACCGCGACCCGATGTGGCTGACTGGGTAAGGCTTTCTGGCTTGCTGACAACGATGCCAGCGGCTCCACCCGCGGCACCGGCAGCACCCGCGGCATCCGGGCGGCGATCAGCCAGGCCGGGATCGGCAAGAGCGCGACGGCGCCCCACAGCGCCAACCCCCGTTGCCAGCCGAGGCCGGAGGCGATCGGGACGGCGACCAGGGCCGGCACCGAGGTGCCGATCGTCAGCGCCGTCACGTAAGCCGCTGTGGTCATCCCGATTCGGTTCGGAAACCAGGCCTTGACCAGGGCAGGAAGGATGACGTTGCCGACCCCCATGCCGAGCATGGCGAACCCGCTGACGATCAGGAAGCCGACCGCGCCGCCGGACCAGGGTCGAATCAGTTGCCCGAGCGCCTCAACCAGCAGGACGCCGACGGCGATCCGTTCGGCGCTGAACCGGCGAAGCAGTCGGACGCCGATCAGCCCGGCCGCCGAGAACGCGAGCGCGGGCAGCGCGCCGAGCAGGCCCACCACCGTCGCGCTGAAGCCGAGTTCGACGGAGATCCGTTCGAGCAACGGCGGGACCGAGGTCACCGCCGATCGGAGGTTCAGCGCCATCAGCACGATTCCGACGAATGCCGCCGAGATCGTCCAGTTCCGCCCAGACCCGGGACCTAAACGTGTGGGAGCCCCTATTTCTTGGTCCGACGTGGGACGCTGATCAGGATGAATCGCCGCGTTCCGCACCTGCGAACTCGCCGCACCTGCCCGCCGACCACTGGACGAGGGCATCAGTGTGGTGTCGGCGGCCATGCGACAACGGTACACATAATTTTCCGATTGGTAGGATGACCCGATGTCAACGTCCTTGACCGAGATCCCCGCCCCGATGCGCACCGCGCGCCGGGCCGGATTGATCGAGCAGGTGATCGAACAACTGCGGGCACAGATCACCTCCGGAACCTGGGCCGTCGGTTCCCGGATCCCGACCGAGTCGGAGCTCTCTCAACTGACGGCCACCAGCCGCAACACCGTTCGGGAAGCGGTCCAGTCGCTGGTCCATGCCGGGCTGCTGGAACGTCGGCAGGGTTCGGGCACGTACGTTCTCGCCGCCAGCGAGCTGGCCGGCGCGGTCAGCCGGCGAGTGAAGACCGCCCAGCACGTCGACGTCCTGGAAGTACGCCGCACCCTGGAGGTGGGGGCCGCCCGGCTCGCCGCCGTCCGCCGCACTCCGGACGACATCGCCATCCTGCAGGACCTGCTTGCCCGCCGGGCAACGGCCCGACGCGACGGGGACGTCGACGGCATCGTGGCGATGGACGTCAAGTTGCACCGGGCGATCGCCCAGGCTTCGCACAACCCGGTCCTCGCCGACCTGTACGACAACCTGATCGGCGCGCTCCAGGAGAACGTGCGCCGCAACGTCGAGGAGCTGGCCCCGCACGACGACGAAGATCACTCCAGGCTGATCGAAGCGATCATCCTCGGGAACCCGGAGAGCGCCGCCGAGGAGGCCGCCGCCTTCCTCGACGCCCTGCTGGTCGGCGCGAACAGCAGTCTCGGCGACAACTGCGGCTGATCCCGCCGGCGCCAACGGTCACCAGAGTTACGGTGGCCATCGCCGTCGCCCGACGATGCGCCCACGTTGCTCCCGGCAGCCACCTCGCGCACCCATCGCCCAGGGGCTGAACAGGGCATTCGCTCGATCCGTCGGTGGACCTCGGGAGCATCGTCGGTGCATCGATCCCGCGACGGTCGGACGCACAACGTCTGCTAGCTGGGAACGCGTTGGTGAATGGCCAACGGTGACTGCTAAGGTCGTTCCGGTTCCCGAGCCCCCGTAGCTCAGGGGATAGAGCACCGCCCTCCGGAGGCGGTGGCGCAGGTTCGAATCCTGCCGGGGGCACACGACAGATCTGCGCATGTGGGGTCACCAGTTGGTTCAGGTGGCCGATGGTGTCCGCCTCGATCTCGGCGGTGAATCTGGCTCGTCGCCCTTCTCGGTCGTAGACGATGCTGATCCGGAATTCCTCGCACAGCTCCCGCAGGACCTCGGGTGGCATCTTCTCGAGGTTGAGGATGGCGATCGGCAGGTGCTCCAGCAGGTCTTGGACGGCGGCGGTGCCGGGCTTCGGTGGGTTGGCCAGGAGTTGGGCACGTTGGTTCTCGTGGGTGCGTCGTTCGGTGTCGAGGTCGTTGTAGCGGCGGCGCAGCCCAGCGGCGAACGGGTCTTTCGCCCCGGCCTCGGGGTCAGGGGTCTCCGCCTGGCGTAGGAGTCGTTCCTGGCGCAGCGAGATGTCCGCGATGCTGCGGTCCAGGGCGGCCAGCCGGGTGGTGTGCTCGGCAACGGCGTCCTCGTTCCGGTCGGTCGTGCTGGCCAGGAGAAGCGCGGCCCGGTCGGGGCCGAGCAGGCGGGTGTTGAAGAAATCGGTGAGGGCGGCGAGCAGGGCGGCTTCGGGGACGATGATCGAGACGGGGTGCCCTTCGGGGGCGCGTCCGTCGCGGGGCTGGCAGGCGTAGTAGGTCTTGGCGTGCAGGATCTTTCCGAACATCCGCCGATCGCACTCTGCGCAGGTGATGTAGGAGCGCAGCACGTAGCTGCGTTTCGTGGCCGGGTGGGTGTTCAGCTCGTGCCCGCTCCTGGAGCGTTCGCGGTGTCCGGCCACGGCTGCGGCGGCGGCGTACTGCTCGGGGGTGATGATCGCCGGGTGGGTGGGCTCGGGCGAGAGTACCCAGTCGGCGACCGGGTTGACCTTGCCGCCCTTTTTCGTGGCGCGCCGGTTCCAGACCATGTGCCCGGTGTACTTCGGGTTGTGCAGGATCTCCCGGACCGAGGAACTGCTCCACCGCCCGAGAGCGCGGGTGGGATCGGTGGGGTCCGGCGGCGGGTTGAGCGCCAGGTCGGTGTTGAGCCGTTCGGCGATCACCCGATACGCGAGGCGCTCGCTGATCCGCATCTCGTAGATCCGCTGCACGGTCGCCGCCCGGGTCGGGTCGGGGATCAGGCGGGTCTTGTGCTTGCCTTCGGCTCGGCGAGCGGGCACCGGATGCGGGACGCTGTCGGCGACGTACCCATACGGGGCTTGACCGACGTTCCAGCCTTGCTTGGTGTGGATCTCGAAGCCGCCCCAGGCCTTTTCGAGCATGTCCAGGACGTACCACTCGGCGATGCCCTGTTTCATCCGCCGGGTCAGGACGTTCGTGGCCCGGCGGCGGGTCATCGTGATGCCCTCATCGGCGGCGAGCAGCAGGACTCCGGCTTGCTCGAGTTCGTGTTCGATCTTCGTGCCGTAGTAGGTGAGTCGGGCGATCCGGTCCACGGATTCGCAGATCACGACGTCGAAGCGGCGGTCGGGGCGTTTGGCCTCGGCGAGTAGGTCGTCGATGCCGCCGTCACGTGGGATCGGGATGTCGAACTTCTTGTAGGCGTCGCCGTGCCCGCGCAGGTTCAGGTCGGTGCGCCCGGACTCGACGTCGTAGAAGTGCAGGGCGACGACCATGTCTTCGGGCAGGACCCGCTGGCAGGCCGCGAGCTGGCGTGGCAGTGACAGTGTCGGGTCCTGCTGGTCATCGGTGGAGACCCGCGCCGCGAACGCCGCCCGCACGATCCGGGGCGCGGCGTGTTCGGACGGTGAGCCGCCAAGCCATTGCGGCCAGGGTCCTTTCACGACCGTGTGGTCCGTGCTGCGCTCGGGTGTGTTCACGCTGCCCTCGGTTTCTCCTCGCCGCTGTCCGAGGTCTCACCGCGAGTCTGCTGGTCGTAGGCGGCAGCCCATTCCAGCGCCCGCCGTAAGGCTCGGCCTTGAGCGAGGGTCAGTCGGCGTCCTTCCGGGCCGGTGACTTCACGGACCTCGAACGTGAATTCGATGCCCGATTGATCCGTTTGGCCGGTTGAATTCGTTTCTTCATTGTACCGCAATCCACGGCGTGCTTCTTTTCGCCGATTCTGATTAGCGTTCTTATGCAACCGCTTTCGATCGAATCCATCGGCTTCTTCTGCGTTGTTGGACGCCGGTACATCGTTCATGCGCGCCTCGCCTGTGGTGC
>DATINJ010000200.1:0-43471 GCA_035474375.1 Kineosporiaceae bacterium
CTTGTGGCAGATTCCGTTAGGCAACAAGGCGCAGAACAACACCTTCCACCATTACAAGGACGACAAGGTGGATTGGTTGTTCGCGCACATGAAGCAGGTCGCGGCCGCGCATGTCGCCGCCCTGCTCTTCGGGCCAGGCCAGGAGGAACAGACAACGGTCGAGACCGACGGTAAGAACCTGATCAAAAAGACGATCGCCTATCACAAGTCGGGCGGCCAACCGCTCAAGTAGCAACCGCGCGGCCGGTCGACAATGTCTTAGGCCGGCTGCGGTTGGGTCCTTCGTCGGGCTGAGGACTCCTCGGCTGGTGCCAGCCATTGCGGGCGCCGGTCCTCAACCGGCGCCCGCACCGGTTGAGGACCGGCACGCGATCGCGGAGCGGCTTCCGCTGTGGATCGTTCGCCGAACCCACGCCGTCGCAGGGCGCACCGCTACGCCGATGCGAAGGTCCGCAAGAACCAGGTCAGGACCTCTCCCCCATCACCCGGGGCCTCGGGGAAGAAAGGATCGTCATCGCCGCCATACCCGCAACCGGCGCCTGGGCGACGCCCAGAAGGCGCTCTCGTGCGAGTGGTTGATAACGGGCCTTTGATGGCGTCACGCCGTCCACCTCGACCAACGGCGTCGCGACCGGTGATCAGCCGGAGGGCATGTACGCCGGTGTCCATGGCCATGAAAGAGTGGTTCTGGCTCACTTTTCGTGATCCGCATACTTGCTGATCCGACCGCGGGGCCATTTGAGCACGCGAATGTGCTCCCGCCACGGACTTCTCCTGCAGGTATGCCCGGGATGCGCGTGCCTGAATGGCCCCTCGCCCGCGCGACTGGGCCGCAGGGCATCAGATGGGTCGGACTGGGGCGCCCTGCCGGAATTGCTTCCGGTGGGTTTCCCCGGCCCGCCCGCCGAGTGAAGAGGGCCGCCAGTGAGGTGCCCCTGGTTAGGGTCCCTTTCCGTCGGCCTTTCCCGAACCGTGCTTGACGTTTCACGTCACACAGCTCTCCAATCAGTTCCGGGTGGGTGTGGTGGTCCTGCGTCCGGCGTGGATGTTCTCGTGGCAGTCGCGGCAGATGACGAGGGTCTTGCATCGCCGTTTGGCCATGAGGTGCACCCAGACGGGATTGTCGGGCCGGTCAGGGCGGTTCAGATCAAACGAGTTTCGGACGTGATGGACCTCGATTCTGTGTCCGTGAGCCGCAGATCTCGCAGCAGTCGGCGAGGAGCCGGTGGATCAGCTCGTTCCGCTTGGTGTTGGCCATGATCGGTGACAGATCGGTCAGGACCGTTGCGCGCTGGCGTTTGAGCGGGATCCCGCCGAAGCGGGCGATCAGTGGTTTCCTGCCGACCCGGGGCACGGTGACCTGGAAGCAGGTCCGTATATTTCGCTGCGCTTCGCCCCGAGGAAGCCGTCGATATCCGGGAGCACAATCTTGAACTCCCTGAATCAGGGTGGGGATGGATCACCGTGGTCCAGGCTGCCCCTGATACGGGAAGGACATGGTCAGACTCGGGACTATCCAAGGAGCAGTACGCATCACCGCTCGCCAGCCGCCCCTACGATCTCCGTCACGCCGCCGTGTCCACCTGGCTGAACGGCGGGGTTGCCCCGACCCAGGTCGCCGAGTGGGCGGGTCATAGCGTCGACGTCCTGCTGAAGATCTACGCCCAGTGTCTCGATGGCGAGCAGGCACGATGATTTTGGGGCGTATTTGGGGCGACCACCCGTAGGTACCCACCCATCGCCGGTCCCAGCCGGAAACACCATGATCCACAAATAATGAAGAATACCCAGGTCAGGGCAGCTTTTGTTGGTGGGGCGAGCGGGGTTCGAACCCGCGACCGACGGATTATGAGTCCGCTGCTCTAACCGATTGAGCTACCGCCCCGAGCGACCCCGAGGGCCGCCGGAAAGTACCCTACCGACCCCACGGAGTGCGCCGCTCAGAGCCTGCAGAATCAAGGCGCACCTCAGGCGGTGTCAGCGTCCTCGCCGCGCACGTGCCGGGCCAGGTTGGACACATCTTCGTCGCCGAAGCCGGCACCGACCAGCTGGTCCTCAGCCCCGGCGACCAGCTGCGCGACGTCCAGTTGAAGATCCATCGCGGCCGCCTCGCGGAGCGCGATTCGGACGTCCTTCAAGTGCAGCGACGTCCGGAATCCGAGCGGGTACGACCCTCCGACCATGTTCGCGGCGCGGTTCCGCAGCACCCACGAGTCTGCCGCCCCGGCACCGAGCGCCTCCAGGAGCGCGTCCGGCGGCAAGCCGAACCGTTCCGCGAGGACCACGCCTTCTGCGACCCCGGCGTAGACACCGGCCAGCACGACCTGATTGACCGCCTTCGCGGCCTGACCGAACCCAGCCGGCCCGAGGTGCGTGATCCGCGCGCCGAACGACTGCACTACCGGCATCGCGAGTGCGACAGCCTCCGGGCTGCCACCGAGGAACACGGTCAAGGTGCCCTTCTGCGCACCTTCCGATCCGCCGGAGACCGGAGCGTCGACGAACAGGCGTCCGTCGACGGCGAGCCGCTCGGCCAGATCCCGGGCCAGTGACGGCGAGGCCGTGGAGCAGTCGACCAGAACCGAGCCGGCGGGCAAAGTAGCGGCCACCCCGTCCGGGCCGAAGACCACGGCTTCCAGATCCGGATCATCCGAGACACAGGTCAGGACGGCGTCAGCACCCTCGGCGGCAGCTGCGGCGGTTTCCGCCCGAGTGGCGCCGAGCTCGGCCAGCGGCTCCTCTCGGTGACGGGTCCGATTCCAGACCGTGACGTCATGACCCGCCTTGATCAGGTGGCGCGCCATCGGCGCCCCCATCGTGCCCAACCCGACCACGCCGACCTTCATCGCACGCCCTCCTTCAAACCCAGTCATTCTGACCAGCCCAGTCGTCCGACAAGCCCAGTCATCCAATCAGCCCAGCCGTCCGACGACGATCTCACGTCGGGAGGATCAGGTGTCACCGTTCAGTTCGGCTCGAACCAAAGCGATGGATGTCATCCAGGCGGAGAATTCGTCTCCCTCATAGGTGTCACGGAGTTCAGTGCCCTCACCTGTTACCCGGTCGAGCGCCCGAGCCGCGAGCGCGGCGAGATCCTCCGGCAGGTCCAAGAACTGTCCTGCCGTGAGGAAGTCTGGTGCGTAGGGAGTATCGATCCGTCGGGCGTTCGGCTGGTGGGCGGCGACCACCGCAGCGGCCGCCACGATCTCTGAACCGTCGTTCAGCTCCAGGTAGTCCACTTCATCGATGGCAGCCGAGAACGTCTTTCGAAGAATTGCGGCGCGTTCGGCCTTCGGTGCATGGTCGAGATCGTCGCACCAGTCGGCCGCTATATCGTTGTCGAACGGTCCGAGGTCCCAGGTACCCACGGGTGGTTCACCTCCCGATTTTGTGATCAACTCATGAGGTCCGCAAGCTACACCGCCTGACGACCTCCGCTGACCGATCCGGGTTCTCGGTAGCCTGCCTAGATGTCACGATCCATGGAAAAGTCACCGGAAATCCAGACCGAACGCCTGTTGCTTCGTCGCTGGCGGGAGTCGGATCTGGGGCCGTTCGCGGCGCTGAACGCTGACCCTGAGGTCCGGGCCTACCTGCAGGGTCCGATCACGTCAGCGCAGAGTGACGCCGCGGCCGAGATGATCGCAGGCGATCTCGAGCGGCGTGGCTGGGGTCTGTGGGCCGTCGAGGTCACCGCAACCTCCGAATTCATTGGATTCGTCGGACTGGCGGAAGCCACATTCAGTGCCCCGTTCACGCCGTCCGTCGAAGTCGGGTGGCGACTGGCCCGCCATGCCTGGGGCTACGGCTATGCCACCGAGGGAGCTCGAGCCGCGTTGACGTTCGGCTTTCAGGAGGCCCAGCTCCCCGAGATCCTCTCCTTCACGGCGACCCTGAATCTGCGGTCTCGGAGCGTCATGGAACGCATTGGTATGCAGCTGGATCCCGCTGGAGACTTCGATCATCCGTCGGTGCCTGAGGGCGATCCGATCCGACCGCATGTCCTCTACCGATTGACGACGACGGCGAGAGCCGCGCTCGACGTCTCCACCCAAAAGCGGACATCGGTTCATCCCCCAGGGTGATGCGGTAACGGCTCTCTGGCCCGCAGGCTGAACGTAGTCGCTGACGACCTCGTACGGCGACGGGCCGGAGGGAAGAACTCATGACTATCAGCCTGATCATCGTCGTCCCAGGCGTGGTGTTGCTCCTGATCGCTGCTTTCGCTGGGCTGGCCACCTCCCAGGCGCGCGGTTCGCAAGAGCGCCTGGTCGCACCCCGGAACGCCGGATTCGGCGAGGCCGGGCGATTGATGCGAGCCGAAGCGACCCGGGAGCGGGCTCGCGCCGATCTCAAGGCACTCACCTCGCGCCAGCCCGGCGCGGCCCTGGTGATGGTGGACACCGCAGCGAAGCCAGTCGACCGGCACGCCGCCTGACCAGCAGGCAACCGTTCATACCGGTCGTCCGACGGCCGCTGGTTCAGCGGTCGGCAGCCACCGGATCGAGGCCGGTCAACTGATCCAGTTCCGCGAGGTCAGCGATCAGCTGCTCAGTCACCCGGGCCGCGTGCTTCCTCTCGGCCTGACCATATCCGCGCGGGATCGGCTCGACGGTCATGATCAAGCCGAGGTAGATCCGGTAGAGCAACAGTCGCCGCCGCCCGCTCGGGTGCAGCGGCAGCACTGCCCCGGAGGTCTGGTAGCCGCGAATGAAGTCCTCGTCGTCACGGATCTCGCCGAAGAGCGCTGCCGAGGCGAAATCCATCACTGGATCGCCCCACATCGCTCGTTCGCCGTCGATCAGGCCGCTGATCCTGGGCGGACCATCGAGATCGATCAGGACATTGCCGTCCCACAAATCGAAATGCACGAGCGAAGGGACGAGGACAGCGTCGAGATCATCGACACAGGCGTTCAGAGCACGTCGAACTCGCCGTGGATCAACCGGAAGCATGGCTCGGTATCGATCCGCGTCGTCGAGGACGGCGTCCAGCATGGCGGCAAACGCTTCGAACCATCGGGCGGTCAGCGCACCGGTGGACTCAGACGGATATCCGAACGCCGGACCGGGGACGGCATGCATCGACGCCATCAACCGGCCCAGCTCGGCCCGCAACGGACCGCGCATCGAGCCGGACACCCCCGAACCGAACCAGGGGACGCCCGGCAGTTCGGTGACTAGAAGAGCTTGCCCGCCGCCCAGATCGAGGTCGAGGTCCAGCAAGGCGATCACCATGGGGACGGGAAGCGCGGCCTGATCCTGCGCCATGGCATAAAATAGCGCTTCGGTCTTCACGATCCCCTGCTCGTACGTCATCACCGCTCCCCGAGGATCCGGCGACAATTTCAGGACCACGCCCGACCGGTCGGCGAAGCTCAGCCGGTAGACGCTGTTGTAGGTACCGCCGGTCAGCAGCGACTGCTCGGTCAACGGTGAGTCGATGCCCGCGTGCACGAGGATCTTCTGAAGGTCCTCGGCAGCGAGGAACCGGCGGTGAGCATTCACCCCGCCAGGATGTCAGCCACCCTGACCAGCGCCAAGCAGGGCCGTCCGAGGACGCCAGAGTCCACATCTGGCAACCCAAAACCTTCCCGTGATCATGCACTTGGGAGGCGCGTCAGCGCCGGCGTACCCGCTTTGAGGTGGGCAACCGTGCATGATCGCGGGCCATAGACGGGCAACCGTGCATGATCACGGCGTGGGGTTCGGTTTCAGATGTGCTGTCGGCCAATGTTTTTAGCAACCAGTGGGGCGGCGAGCTCGGCACCCCAGAGCCGGGCCCGGGAGCGCTCGCCTTCGACCAGCGGCCCGGGGGTGCCCTGGACGTAGAACGTCCTGGGCTCGGCTGCAGCCCTGAATCCCTTGCCATGCAGTCGCCGCTGTGCGGCTCGGGCCGCCGACCCCGGAATCCACCGCTGATCAACCCGGGTGTCGAAGGCGACGGTCCGTATTGACGCCGATCCGGTCACCGCTTCCAGCCATTCGCGAATCCCACCGGACGTGGACACCACGTGCCCGCCGGCCTGTTTGGTGGCGTCCTGACGGGTCTGTGGTCGGCTCATCCCGAACGCGTGGGTAGGCCCGCCGACCACCAAAAGGACGACGTCAGAGTCAATCTCGGTGGGAGCTGAACCCACTTCGACAACATCCACCGGCATTCGGGTGGCCAGCCCTTCGCCGATCGCCGAAGCGATCGTCTCGGTGTTCCCGAACATGGACTCGAACACGACCAGCGCACGCATGGTTTCCGCCTCCTCAAGAACGGTTTCTACGTTTCCAGTTTGGCGTCCGATACCGGACGGCGGCAGGGCCTAAAGACCCTTCGCCGAGCGTCGCATCAGGTGACGACGAGCCCTCGAGCAGCACCAGATCGATCCACAACGCGCGCGTACCCAGCGAGTGCGGCAAGCTGAAGCCCCTGACCAGCGAGAAATCAGGGCAATGCACGGGCGGTCGGCGCGATTCGCCGGCTCGCTACGAACCTGAGGAGAAGCAGTACATGGCGAAGATTCTTTTTGTGATGACGGCCGCCGACCATTGGACTCTGGCGGACGGCACGAAGCACCCGACCGGATTCTGGGCCGAAGAGGTCGTGGTTCCCTATCGCGCGCTCACCGCGGCGGGTCACCAGGTCGTAGTGGCCACCCCGGGCGGCGTCGTGCCTACGGTGGACGCCACAAGCGTCAGTCCCGCAGCCAACGGCGGCCAGGACGGCGCCGACCAGATCCAGAATGCCCTCGCCGCGATGACCGAACTGCAGGATCCCGTGAAACTGGACGAGGTTTCGGTGGACGACTACGCCGCCGTCTATGTTCCCGGCGGGCACGGGCCGATGGAAGACCTGGCGGTGGACGCCGTGACCGGCCGGTTGCTCGCCCTCGCCCTCGGATCCGGCAAGCCGCTCGCCCTGGTTTGCCACGGCTTGGCGGCGCTGCTCGCGGTCGGTGACTCGGAGGGGCCAGGCCCGTTCGACGGATACCGGTTGACCGGGTTCACCAACGCTGAGGAGACCCAGGGCGGCCTTGCCTCGAGCGCCCCCTGGCTGCTGCAAGACCGCCTCGTCACGATCGGCGCCGACTTCCAGGAGGGCGAGCCATGGGCGCCGCACCTGGTCGTCGATCGCAATCTGATCACTGGGCAGAATCCGGCGTCGTCCGCCCCGGTCGCCGCGGAGATTCTCAAAGCGCTGCCTTAGGTCGTGTTTCATAAGTCCACGCCGTCGCGAGGACGTGCGCGGTGGAGTGCTCCCCGGTGATCATGCTCGGCTGCTCCCCTCCTTGCGGCAGCCGGGCATGATCATCGGAAGTTCGTGGTTCACCGGGAAGTTCGGACGGGCGGATCAGCGATGCGTGAACACCGGCGACCACGCGCCCTGCTTGCGTGAATCCTGGAATCCGGTGAGCGGGGTGATCGTTCCGTCCAGACCCACCAGGAGGAGCCGGTTATGAAATTCACCGCTGCCTTTACAGGCCTTCTCGGCACAACCGATCGCGAACAGGTGGTCATCGTCGGCCCAGGCCTTCGCCTGTTCGATCGGCAGGATCGCGACCACCGTATTGGTCTTCACGTTTGTGACGGTGATGTTCGGGCCGGTTGACGGGCCGAACTCGGTGAGCAGATCGCCGTTCGGTGAAAGCCCTGCCGGCTCCGGACTATCCGCCTCGAAAGGCGGTGTGGGCTGCGGTTTGCCGTTCAGATCGTAGAATTTCCAGAAGGGCTTCATCGCGGTGTACGTCTTGAGCATGGTTCCGCTGTGGCTCCACTTGAAATCCGTTCGAGAATTCGGGTTATCAGAGTTCCCGGGCAACGAATGAAAGGTACCCGGTTCGGCGTCGGCGTCCATGACATAGAAGCCGGTTCTCAAGTTCTCGCCGTAATGCTCAAATGAATCGGGGTTCCAGTCGTACGCAGTCACGACCAATCGACGGCCGTCTGGCGCCCAACTCACACCACCGACCGGATGGTCGAACGAGATCCAGCGGGTGACCTTGTTCGTCGAGAGATCGAGAATGCCGACTCGAGACGTCGGCAGTTGCCCGTCAAGCACGGCGGCTCGATGCATGCCGGGTGCGACATCAAGATAGGTCCAGGATGTCTTCTGGTAGGTGAGCGACGACTGGTTATACAGGTACCAAGTGCGCTCGAAGTTTTTCGGCTTCTTCGCCGAAGGCAGCCAGCGACCCGTGAAGTACGCGGCGACAGCGGTATGCCCGGCGGCAACCAAGTGCCGAGGGAATGAATCACTCAGATCGGTACGTAGCGTGGTGTCCATGGATACCGCTTCAGGCCGAATCACCGGTGCGGACGGTCGCGGCGTCGTCCCGGTCGCGGAGACGGCCACGACAGCCGCCGCTCCGGCCAGAAGTACCGTCGACCCCATCGCCACCACGATCTTCAGAGAACGCTGTCGGGTTCGACGACGCAGCGCTCGATCGGCCAGACCAGCGGGAACCTGCGCTTCCTCGGCCCAATCGGTGAATGCACTCTTGATCATCGTTTCCAGCTTCACTGCAGGACCTCCTTGATCGTCCTCAGTTCGTCCAGTTCGGGAGACAGCTCGCGCAGCCGAGCCAGCGAGCGGTGCGTCGTGCTCCGCACCGTGCCGACGCTGCACCCGAGCAACTGCGCGACCTCCGCTTCGGGCAGGTCTTCGAAGAACCGCAGGACCAGCACGGCCCTCTGCCTGGGGGTGATCCGGGCCAGGATGGTGCGGACCGTGACCTTCAGGTCCAGGGCCGATGTGCCGTCCGGTCGCGCTGCGTCGGGAAGCTCCGCAACCTGGATCTCCTGCCGTCGCCACTTGAGCCGCCAGGACGTGACCTGCTGGTGGTACAGCACGCGGCGGACGTACGCCTCCGGGCTGTCCACCTTGCCCCAGCGGGCTGCCGTCTTCGCCAGGGCGATCTGCAGCAAATCCTCGGCCGCATGCTGATCACCCCCGGCCAGCAGATACGCCACGCGCATCAGCGATGCCGACCGCTCCCTGACAAAGTCACGGAATTGCTGTTCCGCCTCGGTATCCAATGGTCTCCTCAGAAGTGCCGTCACCCCCCTAGACGCTCCCGGAGAGCCGCCACTATGCGTGGCTCTCTCCGGGTTTCTGAGCACTTCTTCGCTACCGCCCAGTGCCACCCGTCGCCGTCCCGAACCGGAAGTCTGCACCACCGGATCGGCCCCGCCCCGGCCGTCGTCCCGAACCAGCACGCTCACCCCCGTCCGTCGGCGGCCCAGTCGGACCCCGGCCCGGTCGGTTCCGCTGTGCTTCGCGGCGTTGGTCAAGGCCTCGGCCACCACGAAGTAGGCGACTGCTCGACCGCCGCCAGCGCGCGTGGGCCAGCTTCCAGACCGTCCACGCGCAGGGTGACGTCGAGCCCGCTGCTCGCGGCGAGCGCCCGCACCGCGCCGGTGAGGCCACGATCGGTGAGGATCGGCGGGTGGATGGTCCGCACGACGTGCCGGAACTCGCTCAGTGCCTCTTCGGCCTGGTCCTGCGCATCCTCGAGAAGCTGGTGACCAGCCTGCAGGTCGTGGCGATATGCCCGTTTCGCCAGGCCGCCACAGTGGTAGCGCTAGGTAGCCGAGAGCCCGTCCACCTCGCGACGCGCCACGTGCCGGTGGCCGCGATCAGGAACACCGGGATGAAGATGTACGAGCCAAAGGCTCTCGCAGCGGCCAACCGGCGGTGGCATTGTTGATCACGGCTATCAACGACCCACCTCCGGAAGGAAAACCTTTGTGCAATAGCCAATTTCGTCCAGGTCTGCGTTCTGGTTCTGGTTCTTGCTCAACCTCACCGTCGCTGCCGTCTCGCCCTTCGCCGTCCAGAGCGCCCAAGGCCTGGTGACCAGTGCGGAGATGGGGCCGTTTTGCTCGGGGTAGACCTGGGCCTGCTGCGCAGCAGCAAGCAACTGCCCCGGCGACCCGGCGCGCCACGCGGGTCGGCCCGTGCGCAGCGGTAGCCCGTCCTCGGCTCGGCGCAGCGGCACTGGTTGGTCGCCGAGGAACTGAGCATCACGGCGAGTGACTGCACCGACGTGAGTTGCAGTGGCGCCACCACCGTCGAATTCACCAAACCCCAGGTCACGAACGATGGGGTCAACCCGGCGCAGCTGACGGCGTTGTCAGACTCGACCCGGCTGGTCACCATCGGTATCGGCGGTACCGGCGTGGGTTTCAGCTCGCTCGTCACCAGGTGTGTTGAAGCGGTGGTCTTTTACCGAATGCTGCAACCCCAGCTGAGCGAGGTCGAGCGCCGAAGGCCCGGATCTACGCGGTCGGGTACCCGGCGATCGCGCCGTCCCAGGGCAATGGCTTTCTTGATCAAATGAGCCTCGCGCCAGCCGTTCTGCGCGCGATCAAGGCCACGCCACAAGGCTGCGGCGAAGCTTCCGGTGGCGCTGGAACGTCACAACTACCCCACGAACCTGACATTTGTAGTCGTAAAACTACTGCGTCTGCGGTATGAAAGATGCTGTGCGGGGTGGATGCGCGACTAACACAACGAATGAAACGCTCACTGCGAACGGTTAGAGAAGCCTCGCGGTTCATGGGAACACTCGCAGCGTCGCGAGCGTTGGGGGTGTACTCGGCGGCACTCTCGCGACGAGCCGAAGCCTCTCGATTGGCAGGTGACGGCGCGAAGCGGCCAGCGTGTCGCCGCATAGGGGAGGCATTGTGATAGATCAAGACGCCGTAAGTATCGACGAACGCCTCGATCAGCGGCCGAGAGAATTACCCGGGAAGGCGCGGGTGGGGCGGCCGTTGGCGGCAGGCAGGGAACTCGCCCTGCTCGCGGTTCTCTACCTGGGCTATCGAACCGGCCGGTTGATGATCTCGCATCACGAGGTGACAGCCATCGCCAATGCCGAGTTGCTGCGCGGCTGGGAAGCCTGGCTGCGACTGCCCTCCGAGGCGGTCATCCAGGCAAATGTGGCCTCCGAAGCGCTCTTTCGAATGGCCAACATCTACTACGTTTCGATTCACTTCCCGTTGATGATCACTTTCCTGCTGCTGGGTTTCCTCGCCCGGCCCGTTGCGGAATACCGTTGGGCACGCAACCTGGTCGTCGCCCAGACCGGGCTCGCCCTGATGTTCCATCTGATCTTTCCGCTGGCCCCACCGCGGATGTTCCCGCAATGGGGGTTCATCGACACGATGACCATCTACGGACCATCGGCGTACGGCGGCGCCGCCGCGTCGGTGGCCAACCAGTTCGCCGCCATGCCAAGCCTTCACGTGGGGTGGGCAGTCACGATCGCATATGTCCTGGCGCGCACGGGCCCGCGCTGGCTGTCCATCCCGGCAGGTATTCACGCGTTCATCACGATGGCGGTGGTCATCGTGACCGCCAACCATTGGTGGCTGGACGGCGTGGTCGCCCTGGTCTTGCTGGTCCTCACCCTTGCGGTCTTTCCGAAACCCGGCACCGTGCGGTATCCGGCACTGGTTCCGTCGTTGCGTCGTGAACCGGGCACCGCAACCCAGTGAGTCGCCAACCCGGATAGGTGGGCCAGCCACGGTTCATGGTGTGATGACGCCGTGAACCAGGCGGTGGAGGCCAGCAACCGTCGCATGCTTCGGGCGCGAGATGCGATGGACCGCGACTACGCGCAGCCGTTCGACGTCCCGGCGCTGGCTCGGATCGCCCACGTGTCGCAGGCCCACTTCACCCGCACCTTCCGCGCCACGTTCGGCGAGACGCCGCACCGCTACCTGCAGCGCCGGCGGGTCGAGCGGGCGATGTTCCTGCTCCGGGAGACCGACCGCAGCGTGACGGACATCTGCTTCCATGTCGGCTTCGGCAGTCCGGGAACCTTCAGCCGCACATTCCGCGATATCGTCGGCCGCTCACCTCGGGCATACCGCAAGGAAGCCGTGGTCACCGGCGTACCGACGTGTTACACGATGGCGTGGACGCGGCCGAGCGCCTGACCGTCCGGCGCACTCGCCCCGTCCAAGGGCTCGCCGTCGACTGAGCAGTTTTGGACAAGTTTTCGGACCGGGCGCTCGGTAGCGTAAGGCTCATGTTCAACGCCATCACACACTCTCAGATCTACGTCCTCGACCAGGACGAGGCCCTCGACTTCTACGTCGGCAAGCTTGGCCTGGAGGTCACCGCCGACGTCGACATGGGGTTCATGCGCTGGCTGACCGTCAGCGTGCCCGGTCAGCCGGACCGTCAGATCGTGCTGGAGAAGCCGGGTGGTCCGTCGATGTCCGAGGAGACCGCGCAACAGGTTCGCGAGCTGGTGACCAAGGGTGCGGTCGGTGGTCACCTCATCCTCACCACGGACGATTGCCGCAAGACCTACGAGACGCTGCTGGCCCGGGGGGTCGAGTTCACCGAGGAACCCACTGATCGCCCGTACGGGATCGACTGCGCCTTCCGTGATCCCTTCGGCAATCCCGTCCGTCTCACCCAGCTCAAGGGCTAGGGCGATGGTCCCGAACGGAGTGCCCGTGACGCGGTGCTGAAATCGCGCCCTGACCGATCCCGCTGAGCCTCCCCTGCGAGAACTGCCCTTGACAGGCCGGGCCGGTCACCCGAGTGACTGAGGGGTGAGGACGTCGGTACTGGCGACGTCGTCGTGGGGCCGGTCGGCGTCCAGTCGTCGCAGGAGTTGCTCGCCCTCGATGTCGAGGTTGGGCAGGATGCGGTCGAGCCAGGCCGGCATCCACCAGATGCGGTCGCCGATGATGAGCATGATGGCCGGGACGATGGTCAGGCGCACGATGAAGGCGTCGGTCAGGACGCCGATGGCGAGGGCGAAGCCGATGGTCTTCAGTGTGACGTCGTCGATGAGCGCGAAGCCGGCGAAGACGCCGATCATGATGGCTGCGGCGGCAACGACAACCCGGGCGCTCTGGGTGAATCCTTCCAGGACGGCGTCCCGGCCCGATGCTCCGTGGGTGAAGGCTTCGCGCATTCGCGAGACCAGGAACACCTCGTAGTCCATCGCGAGGCCGAACAGGATGCCGGTCAGCATCAGCGGGAGCAGGAACAGGATCGGCGAGGTGGTGTCGAGCCCGATGAACTGGTTGAGCCATCCCCACTGAAACACGGCGATGGTGGCGCCGAGGGCTGTTCCCACGGACAGCAGGAAGCCGAGGGCAGCTTTGAGCGGCACCAGGATGGAGCGGAACACGATGACCAGGAGGATGAATGCCAGGCCGATCACGATGGCGAGGTAGAGCGGGAAGACCCGGTTGAGTTCGTTGACGATGTCGACGTCGACGGCGGTCTGTCCGGTCACCATCGCGTGGGCGCCGGTGCTGGTCGGGAGATCGTCCAGGGTGGCGCGGATGGTGGCGACCAGGTCTTTGGTGGCCGGGTCGTTGGGTGCACTCGTGGGGACCACGATGATCGTCGCGAATTTCACGGCGGTGAGCTGTTGTTCCAGGGTGGTGCGGGCCTTGGGGGTGTCCTGGGCGAGCGGGGAGACGACGACGGCGACGCCGTGGGAGATGGCACGCAACTGGGTGACGGCCTGCTCGACGGCGCTCAGCGGTGCTGCGGCCTGGGCGGTGTCGATGACCACGACGAGCGGGCCGTTGGCACCGGGACCGAACTTGCGTGAGATCAGGTCGTAGGCGGTGCGGGTGTCTGATCCGGTCGGGTCGGTCGCGGCGCCGGGAAGCGCCAGTTGCATCGACATCACGGGGATCGAGGCCACGGCGGCCAGGGCGACGCCGGCCAGCAGTGCGCGGATCGGGTGCCGGGTGATCATCTCGATCCATCGTCGGCCGTTGGTGCGCCTCGGTCCACCTGCTGTGGTGGCGTCGTCCTGGCGCTTCTTGAGGAATTTCAGCCGGACCGTGGTGACTCGCTCGCCGCCGAACCCAACGAGCGCCGGCAGCAGGGTGAGGGCGATGACGACTGAGAGGGCGACCATGCCGGCGGCGGCGAGGCCGAGCTGGGTGAGGAACCCGACCCCGCACACCGACAGTCCGGCCAGAGCGATGACGACGGTGAGTCCGGCGAAGATGACCGCCGAGCCGGCGGTGCCGACCGCCCGGCCGATGGCTTCCTCCAGCGGATGTCCTTGCCTGACCTCGTGCTGGTAGCGGGACATGATGAACAGCGCGTAGTCGATACCCACGGCCAGGCCGAGCATCACGCCCAGCGCCGGTGTGGTGGAGCCGATCCCGACGAAGCCGCTGAGCGTGCCGATCGCGGTGACACCGATGCCGACCCCGATGATCGCGGTCAGCAGCGGCATGCCGGCGGCGACCAGCGAGCCGAACGTGAGGGCCAGGACGAAGAAACCGACGACGATGCCGATGAGTTCGGAAATCGGTGGGGAACTCGCCTCTTCCGCGGCGGTACCGCCGACGAAGGCGTGCAGACCGGCATCGTCCGCGCTGTCCTTGACCGCGACCAGACCTGCGCGGTCCTGCGCGGTGAGGTCGTCCGCGGTCACGGTGTAGCTGACGTTCGCGTACGCGACGTCGCCGTCCGCCGAGACGGTCCCGACCGTGAACGGGTCACCGACCGAGCGGACATGCCCGGTCCTGACCTTCTTCAGGGCGGCGCTGATCGCCGCCGTGTTCTCGGCGGAGTCCACCCGCTGCCCGCTCGGGGCCTCGAAGACGATCCGGGCGCTCGCCCCGCCGGTGGCCGCGTCCGGGCTGCGCTGCTCGATCAGCGTCAGCGCCCGGGCGGACTCCGTGCCGGACACCTCGAAGGAATCGGACGTCTCGTCCGCGAGCGTCAGCATCCCCGCGATCGTGGCGGCGAACACCGCCACCCAGACGAACGCGACGAGCTTGCGATGCACGAACGACCAGCGGCCGAGCCGGAACAAATGCCACGCCATGAGGAGCCTCGCTTCAAGTTGAAGTTGAACTTCATTTTGAAGCGTACATTCAAATAGAGTTCAACTCCATCTCGGGGTGGCATATGGCGGAACCATCGCCCTGCAAGAAGCCCGATCGATGAGCCAGCGCCTCTGATCGCGCAAGCCACCTGTGCGCGAAGGACGGACAATTTCGGCCAAGATGGATCAATGAGCTCATCGCGGCAGAACACGACACCTGGCGGGCGACTGCGTCAAGCCTTCGTCCTGGGCACCACTGAAGACGCCTGCACGGTCTTCGCCGACGGTCAGCAGGCGGTGGTGCCCTACGCGCCGTTCTTTCCCGAACCTCGCAGCGAGCGAGTAGCTCCGGGACATCTGGTAGCGGTGGCCGAGACAGCCGGTGGCGGCAAGGTCGTCGTTTGGCGCTGGTTCGATGCGGTCGTTCTGGGCGCCGCCGGCGAATCTGTCAGCTTCTGGGAACCAGGTCACGGGTCCGTGATCGCTGAGCCCCGCGATTCGCGCCGAACCTACCGTCCGGGCAGCCGGGCCTACATCTCCGCCGGGCTACCCGGCGCACCGTGGTGGGTGGCCGGCATCGCGGTCGACCGTGCCGAAGACGCCCAGGTCGAACTCGACGAGGTCGAACGCTTCCTCACCAGCCTCGGTGTCTGGGACGACCTCACCTACGAGAGCGCATGATTTCTGGGCCAGCGTCGACTGATGAGGACGGCTGTCCCCCGCCATACTCGGGTCGCTAAGAGTGGATCGAGCCGAGCCCGTCCGCTCCGACCCTGACCTCGGACTTGGTCTCGGGCAGATCGGTCAAGGGTTGTGGCGTGCCGTCCAGCCCGAGCACCGTCGTGGCTTCGGCGTACCAGGAGGGGATGACGGCGTTGCCCCAGTAGTCCCGGCGCCGGTCGTCGTGAACGTCCCAGCGATAGGTCTCATGATCCGGATCGCCGGTGAAGTAATCGCTGGTGTAGACCTCGATCCGGTGGCCGTCCGGGTCACGCAGGTAGACGTAGAAGGCGTTCGACACCCCGTGACGGCCGGGCCCGCGTTCGATGTGCTGCTGGCTGTTGGTGGCGCCGAACAGATCGCAGGTGGTGAGGACGTGATGGCTCTCGTGCGTGGCGAACCCGAGGTGGTGCAGCCGTGGCCCCGATCCGGCGGTGAAGGCCACGTCGTGAACGGTCTGCTTGCGGTACATCCAGGCGGCGAACATCTGGTGTTCATCCTCGATCGTCTCCGAGCAGCCGAAGCCCAGCGACTCGTAATGGGCATAGGCGGCGGGGATGTCGGGCACGACGATGTTGAAGTGATCAAGCCGGGCGATGTGGGCACCGCGATGCAGGTCGTACCGCTGGATCAGGCGCTCGGCGCGCTCGGTGGCGTGGAAGAACTCGACAGTGAAGCCGAGCGGGTCCTGCACCCGCACCGCCTCCCCGATTCCCAGCGTCGCCCCCGCAGGCCGTCGTTCCACGGCGCATCCGCGTTCGCCGAAGAAGGCCACGGCCCGGTCGAGGTCGGCCGGCGTGCGGACCCGGTAGGCGATCGCCCCCGCCGCTGGTTGCGCGCCCGAGCGCAGAACCAAGCTGTGGTGCGTGAGTTCGTCGTGCCCGCGCAGGAACAGCGCGCCGGCTTCTTCGGCGGTCACGACGAATCCCAGCATGTCCACCCAGAACCACCGGGAGGCGGCGAGATCGGTGACCACCAGCTCGGCGTAGGCTGCACGGACAATGTCAGGAGGCAGCAACTCGGACATGAAACCCTCCTCGGGAGAAGCTGATCGGTTAACTGGTAGGACGGTCGGTGTGGTCAGGTCGGAGTTGGGACGCCGAAACGAGGCGTCCCCGGATCGCCGACCGCGACATGGATGACCCGCTGGTCGGTGTAGAAGTCGATGCTGTGGTGGCCGCCCTCGTGCCCGAGCCCGCTGGCCTTTATCCCGCCGAACGGAGTCCGCAGGTCACGGACGTTGTGACTGTTCAGCCAGGTCATCCCCGACTGGACGGCCCGCCCGACCCGGTGACCACGCTTCAGATCACCGGTCCAGATATACGCGGCCAGACCGTATTTGGTGTCGTTGGCCAGCGCGATTGCCTCGGCTTCGTCGGCGAACGGCGTCACGCAGACGACCGGACCGAAAATTTCTTCTTGGAAGATCCGCATTTGCGCGGTGACGTCAGCGAAAACTGTTGCTGAAAGGAAGTTTCCCTGCTCCAGGTGGTCCGGTCGCACTCCCCCGCTGACCAGGCGGGCACCCTCCGCCTGCCCGATCGCCACGTAGTCGAGGACCTGCTGGTAATGCTTCGGGTGCACGAGAGCACCGAGCTGGGTGGCCGGATCACTGGGCAGGCCGACCCTCACCTGCGCGGCCCGCTCGCCGAGCCGGGCCACGAACTCGTCGTAGATCGAGCGCTCGACCAGGATGCGTGAACCGGCCGTGCAGCGCTCGCCGTTCAGCGAGAACACCCCGAAGACGGCGCCGTCGAGTGCCCGCTCCAGATCGGCATCGGCGAAGATCACGCACGGCGATTTGCCACCGAGTTCCATCGAGAGCGCCTTGAGGTTGTCCGCCCCGCTCTTCATGATGATCTTGCCGGTGGTGGTCTCCCCGGTGAACGAGATCAGCGGGACGTCGGGATGCGCGACCAGTGCCGCACCGGCGTCCTCACCGATCCCGTGCACGATATTGAACACGCCGTCGGGAACTCCGGCCTCGGCCATGATTTCCGGCAACAGGCTCGCCGACAGCGGGGTCCACTCGGCCGGCTTGAGTACCACCGTGCATCCGGAGGCCAAGCTGGGAGCCAGCTTCCAGGTTTCCAGCATGAACGGCGTGTTCCACGGCGTGATCAGTCCGGCCACGCCCTTGGGCTGCCGCAGGACATAGTTGAGCTGGGATTCCCCGACCCGGAAGGCGTCCTCGTGCAGGCCGACGACCAGGTCGGCGAAGAACCGGAAGTTCTCCGCCGCTCGGTGCGCCTGGCCCCGAGCCTGGGTGATCGGCAGGCCGGTGTCCCAGGCCTCGAGCTGGGCAATGCGCTCGTCCCGGGCTTCGATCGCATCGGCGATCGCGTGTAGGATCCGGGCCCGAGCCCGGGGCAACATCCCCGGCCACGGGCCATCGACGAACGCGGTACGGGCGGCCTCGACAGCGGCGTCGACATCGGCGCGTTCACCGGCTGCCACCGTGACGTACGGCTGGTTGCTCACCGGGTCGAGGTTGTCGAACGTCGCGCCACTGCGGCTGGGCACCTGCTTGCCGCCGACGAAATGCTGGATCTCCGCCGGCAGGTCGGTGGGTCGGCTGGTCATGAGCGCTGTCCTTTCGAATGCGGGACGCCGGTAGCGGGGTCGAGGATCGACTCGCCCTCGGCGAGCAGTTGGTCGATCCGCGCGATACCGGCCGGGGTGGGGGTGATCAGCGGCGGTCGCACGTGGGCGGAGGCGATCCGCCCCCACCGCTGCAGCACGTACTTGGCCGGTGCCGGGTTGGTCTCCACGAACAAGGCGTCGACCAGCGGGTGCAGCGCGTAATGCAACTCCCGGGCACCCTCGTGATCACCAGCCACCCACAGGTCGTACATTCGGGCGGTGGCCTCCGGTGCCAGATTGCTGAGCGCACTGATGAAACCGGCGCCACCGAGGGCCATCAGCGGCAGGCACAGCAGTTCGATCCCGGACCAGACCAGGAAATCGCGCCCGCACCGATGCAGGACGCGGGAGAAGTGCTCGAAGTCCTTGGTGGTCTCCTTGACCCCGACGAAGTTGTCGCACTCGCGCCGGATCCGGGCCAGCGTCTCGGGGTCGATCTCGACCGCAGTCCGGACCGGGACGTTGTAGGACACGATCGGCAGGTCCGGGAACTCGCGGCAGATGGTGGAGTACCAGCGGTACAGCGCTTCCTGGGTCGGACGGGCGTAGTACGGGGTGATCACCAGACACAGGTCGGCGCCGAGATCGCGGGCGGCAGCGGTCAGTTCCAGGGTCTCGTCCAGCTTCGCCGTCCCGGTGCCGGGCAGGAACGGGACCTGGTCGTCGATCTCCTCGGCGACGGTGCGCAGGGCGGCGATCCGCTCAGCCACGGTCTGTGCGCTGGGCTCGCCGGTGGAACCACCGATCGACACGCCGTGGCTGCCGGACTCACGCTGCCAGCGCACCAGAGCCCGCAGGCTCTCGTGGTCGACCTCGCCGGTATCGGTGAACGGGGTGATCAAGGCGGCGAACGCGCCCCGCACCGCCGATGGGTCCGAACGGTACTTCACGGTGTCTCCTCAACGTCGGACGCGTGTGATCCGGCTGACCCGTCCGATCTGGCTGATTCGGCTGATTCGCCTGATTCGGTTGACTCGTTTGCCGCGACCCAGGCGGCGTACTCGGCCCGCCGGGACGCTCCGAGCGGGTACAGGCCCTCGATCGAGGCTCCGGCCGCGACCTGCTGGTAGATGAATCGCTCCTGGCGTTCCTGTTCCACGGCCTCGGCGGCGACGTCGTCGACGATGCCGGGCGGGATCACGATGACCCCCTCGGCGTCACCGACGAGCACGTCCCCCGGCTCGATCAGCACCCCACCGCAGCCAACCGCGACGCCGACCGCCCACGGCACGTGCCGGCGGCCGAGCACGGCGGCGTGCGCCGGGCCGTGATAGGTCGGCAGGTCGAGCCCGGCGAAGGACGGGCTGTCACGCAGACCCCCATCGGTGACGATGCCCGCGGCTCCTCGGCGCAGCGCCCGCAGCGCGAGGATGTCGCCGATGGTTCCCGAGCCAGGCTCGCCACGGGCGCCGATCACCAGGATCTGCCCCGGACCGATCTCCTCGACGGCACGCTTCTGCGCGTTCAGACCACCGCCGCGGGCCGCGAAAAGGTCCTCCCGCAGTGGCAAGTACTCCAGGGTGTGCGCGGTGCCGACCATCCGCAGGTCCGGCCGGGTCGCGCGCACCCCCTCGACGAACATGTGCTGCAGCCCGCGCTTACGCAGCACCGAGGACAGGGTCGCGGTCGAGACGGTGCGCAGCAGGGCTACGGTGGCCGAGGCGAGAACCGGGCGGCCGGGAGCCGGTTCGCCGTAGGCGTCGGCCCGGTCTGCCTCGCTGAACCGAGGCATCGCCCCGTAGCTGGGCAGCACACCGTCAGCCTCGACGACGGTGTTGCTGAGTCGTCCGGTGTCGTCGAGTTCGACCTCCACGGTGTCGCCGGGCTCGACCACTGACGCCCCGGCCGGAGTCCCGGTGAGGATGATGTCGCCCGGCTCCAGCGTCATCAGCCGGGAGAGATCGGCGATCAGGTGGTCGAAGCCGAAGATCAGTTCGGCAGTGGTCGCGTCCTGCACCAGGGTGCCGTTGACCCAGGTCCGCAGCCGCAGGTTGGCGAGATCGACCGAGGCCGGGTCGAGGAGCACCGGCCCGACCGGGGTGAATCCGTCGCCGCCCTTGGAGCGCAGGTTCGAGCCCCGGTCGGCGTAGCGCAGGTCGTACACCCCGGCGTCGTTGGCCACGGTCAGCCATTGCAGATGGGCCAGCGCCTGCTGCGGAGTCACCGACCGCGCTGTGCGGCCGATCACCAGGGCGATCTCCCCCTCGAAGGCCAGCAACCGGCAACCGGCCGGACGCTCGATCACCGCCTCGGTCTGGGACAGTGACGACGGTGGCTTCAGGAAGTACGACGGGACCTGCGGCAACCGCCCGCGCTCGGCTGCCCGGCTGGTGTAATTCAGATGTACAGCAATGATTTTCGTCGGCTTCAGGCCGAGCGGATGCTCGATCGGGCCGGCCGGCCGCGGCGTCATGCCAGTGCACCGGTCAGCAGCAGGGTGGCCGCCCGTTCGGCGATCATGACAACCGGGGCGTTGGTGTTGCCGGTGGTGATCGTCGGCATCACCGAGGCATCGGCCACCATCAACCCCTCGACGCCGTGCACCTGCAATCGCTGGTCGACCACCGCGTCCTCGCCGGCTCCCATCGCGCAGGTGCCGCTTTGGTGGTGATACGTGACGACGGTTTCCCGGACGTAGTCCTGGAGCAGGCTGGTGCTGGCCCCGAGCGAGGCCGGGTAGATCTCGCGAGCTCCCCAGTCCTCGCGCAGGGCCGACTGCCCGGCAATCTCGCGGCAGAGCCGGACCGCGGCGACCAGGCCGTCCAGATCCTCGGGCGCGCTGAGTACCCGCGGGTCGATGACCGGCGCTACCTCGGGGTCGGCCGAGATGACTCGCACACAGCCGCGACTGGCCGGGCGGACCAGCCCGGCCATCAGGGTGATCCCGTGCTTCGGCGCCTGCATCCATTCCGCCGTCAGCGGCACGCCAAAGATCAGCGGCTGCAGATCGGGGACCACCAGTTCCGGCCGGCTGCGCCAGAAAAGGTGGCTCTGGCAGACCGGCAGCCCGGGCAGCGGCTCGACCGGGCGGTCGACCCCGAGGACGACCGGGACCAGCCAGTGGTCCTGCAGGTTACGCCCGACGCCGCGCAGCGGCGCGATCACCGGCAGGCCGAGGGCCACGGAGGCGTCCGGGTCGCCCACTCCGGAGCGGGCCAGCAGCACCGATGACCCCAGCGCCCCGGCGCACAGCACCGTCCGCCCGGCCGTGACCTGCTCGATCTCGCCGTCCTTGACGTACTCGACACCGGTGCAACGGCTTCCGTCGAAGCGCAGGCGGCGCACCTGCGCGGCGGTCAGCAGGCGCAGCCGGGCATCGGTCCGGACCGGCTCGAGGTAGGCCTGCGCGGTGGTCAGCCGGCGCCCGTCCCGGAGGGTCAACTGCACGTAGGAGACGCCGTCCAACTGCCCGGTGTTGTAGTCGGGATTGAACGGCAGGCCCCGCTGGCCCGCGGCGACCACGGCGGCACGCTGCACCGGGTGCGGTTCGAAGCTGGTGACCAGGTCCAGCATCTTCTCGCTCTGCTCGAACACCGGGCGCACGCTCGCCCACGACCATTCGGAATTGCCCAGATAGGCCCAGGTGTCGTAGTCAGCCGGGTGTCCTCGCACCCAGATCATCGCGTTCAGAGCATGCGAGCCACCGACCACCTTTCCGCGCGGCAGGTGCAGTCGGCGTTCATGCGCGAATTCCTGAGGCACCGTGCGAAATCCCCAGTCCGCACTCGTGTCCCAGAGTTCGTGCATCCGGACCGGGTCGCTGATCGCCGGATTCGGGTTGTCGTCACCAGCCTCGATCAGGACGACGGAGAGCCCGGCGTCCAGCAGTCTGCGGGCGATCACGCAACCGGCTGTCCCGGCGCCGATCACGAGCACGTCCGTCTGCATCCCGGCGGCCTTCAGACCGGCTGCTCGTCCGGGTACGCGACCCGGCCGAGCGGAGTGATCAAGGCACCGCCGGGCGCACAGCGCACCGAACCGCCGTCACCCAGGCCGAAAAAGGTTCCGACGGTGCGCAAGGCGTCGAGGTCGTAGAGCCAGGTGGCGGCGACCGGAATCAGGAACTCGCGAAAGGTGAACACGTACAACGTGTCACCGAGTGACCAGGTGGTGGCGAGGTCGACGTCACCGTGCCCACGCTGCTCGCCCTGCAGGCACTGCCAGGCGTAGCGCTCGCTGCTGAGGTACACGTGTTCGTAGAGGTGGTTCGGGCTGTAGCGGTAGAGCGCGCGCCAGCCGATCAGGTCACGGGTCGGGCCCGGCTCAGGTCCGCTGGCGACGACGTCCACCAGGTGGCCCGGGACGAAGGTCTGGTCCACCCGCGGCCGGCCCGGGGTCGGTTCCGGTCCGATCCGCGACTCGATCAGGAGCGTGCGTCCGGCGTTCCGGTTGACGACGAGAACCACCGCCCGCAATGGGTCCGCGGTATACGTGAAAGTCAGATACAGCAATCCTGGGCGCATTTCGACGGCCTCGTACCAGTCCGTGCCCGAGTCCGAATCCGACGTCCACTGGACCTGATCGACGGAGCTGAACCGCAGATCGAGCCGGGGCCGACCGTCCATCTCGACAGCCAGTGCCGTCCCGGCGAGCGCGCCGGTAGTGGGCAGCCGGTTGCCGTCGATACCGCGGGCGAAGTCGTCCATCCCCTTCCAGTCCTCGGGCAACGCCTGCCCGGACAGCACTCGCGGGTCCGGCGCAATGATCTGGTTCATCTCAGTCTCCGATCTCAGTCGACGAAAGCGAGCGTGGGCAGGTCGACCGATCCGGCGCCGCAGTCCGCGACGATGACCGATCCGGTCATCACAGCGGCCTCCGGGCTGGCCAGGAATGCGATCACGGCGGCGATCTCGTCCGGTTCGGCCACCCGGCCCAGCGGGGTGTCCTTGGCTACCAGCGCATAGGCCTCGTCCCGGGATCCGCCCCGCCGGCCGGCCAGCTCGTCCATCTGCTCATCGGCCATGGTGGTGCGCACCCAGCCGGGGCAGACGACGTTGGCACGGACGCCGAACCGGCCGTAGTCGCGAGCCACCGACCGGGTCAGGCCGACCAGGGCGTGCTTGGTGGTGACGTACCCGACCACGCCCGGCCCGGCGAACAGCCCGGCGATCGACGAGACCACCACCACGTTTCCGCGGCTGGCGACCAGGTGCGGCAGTGCTTCGCGGATCGTGACGAAGGCGCTGTCCAGGTTGGCGTGGAGGCTGAACCGCCAGGCCTCGTCGTCGGTGTCGGCGGCGGCTCCGGGCACGTGACCGCCGGCGTTGGCGACGACTATGTCGAGGGATCCGAAGGTCTCGATCGCGCCGGCCAGCACCGCGCGCATGCCATCGGCGTCGGCCGCATCGCCGGGTACCACCAGGACGGCGTCCCCGAGAGTGGCGGCTACTTCCTTGAGCGGCTCCGCGCGTCGCCCGGTGAGAACCACGTTGCCACCCTCAGCGGCGATCCGCCGGCACACGGCGGCGCCGATCCCGGTCCCGGCTCCGGTCACCAGGGCGGTCCGGCCCTGGAACCGACCTGAAGCCGCACCGGCTGCGCTAAGCGTCATGCTGGCCATCCTTTTCGTGTCGAGGCCGGTGCCGCCCGTTCGGGCACTGCCGAGGGATCCGGCACCGGACCGGAAACCGGATGCGGGGCCACACCCGAGCCTAGGAACGGCACCCGGCCCGCGGCGATGGCCAGGTCGCAGCCGTGCACTCGACGACAAGCTCTGGGTTCACAGAGTCAAGCGCCCGGACGTCGCGATCGCCCACGCTGACGACGGCAGCATTCCCCCGGCTTCGATGGCGAGGCTCCATGAGCGACAAGAGCACCTCCCTACTCCCCACGGCTGGTCCGACGTCACCGCCCAGCCGGCGTCCGGTGGACGGCGTGCTGGCTCAGGTGCTGCGCGCTCCGGCATCAAGCGTGGTCCTCGCGACCTTGCTGCTGGCCGGCATCATCGGCTTGGCTCATCCGAACTTCTTGCGCGCCAACCAGTTACTCGACATTCTCCAGGCGTCGACCTACGTCGGGCTGATCGCCGGTGGCATGTCGTACCTGGTCGCGATGCGCGAGATCGATCTATCGGTCGGCTCCCAGTTCGGCCTCTGCCTGATCTCCACCGGGCTGCTGATCTCGAACGGGATCAACAGCTGGGTGGCCGCGGTGATCGGGGTCGGGATCGGCGCGATACTCGGCCTGACCAACGCGACGATCGTGGCGTACGTCCGAATTCCCACGATTGTCGCCACCTTGGCGACGCTGTCGGTCTTTCGCGGGCTGGCGATCGCGCTGACCGGCGGCCAGCAGGTGGTGAACCTGCCGGTCGAGGACTCCTTCTTCACGGTTCTGGGCGGCGAGATCTGGAACATCCCGGTCAGCGTGATTGTCCTCCTGCTGGTCGCAATTCCGCTCGGCGTCGCACTGCATCACACCCCCTTCGGTTACCGGGTGCTGGCGATCGGGTCGAACCCGGAGGCGGCCGCTTTCGCCGGGATCTCGGTCACCCGGGTGCGAATGCAGGTGCTGGTCCTGGTCGGCGCGCTGGCCGGCGTCGGCGGGTGCCTCGGGCTGGCCTATTTCACCTCCGGGGACCCCACCATCGGTACCGGGTTCGAGTTACAGGCCATCGCCGCCGCGGTGATCGGCGGCACCCCGCTGCGCGGCGGAACCGCCACCATCATCGGCGCCATCGTCGGGGCGATCCTGCTCAACGTGGTGGCTTCGGGCCTGACCTACTTCAGCATCCCGGCGAACTGGAGCGCCTTCGCCACCGGGCTGGTGATTCTGATCGCGGTGGGGATCGACAGCCTGGTTCGCCGCCGACGGGAGGCCAGCCAGCTCGCCGCCAGCGCCTTGTGACCGCCTCCCAAAAGGCCTCCGCAAGGCCGATCGACCGCAAGGTCAATCGAAAACAGTGTCCCGTCCGGATCTTCACCGTCGAACTCCTTCAATGCAGAGGGGAAAGCCGTTATGAATACACGCGCGCAGAACGCCCGGAGGGCGTTGAACAGACCCGGGCGAGGGTTTGTGGTCGTCACCGCCGGACTGCTGGCCCTGACCGCCTGCGGCTCGGGTAGTGATCCGGTGGCGGCCGGCGGGGACGGGTCGTGCGACACCGCGAAATCAAAGCTGAAGCTGGCGTTCGTGTACGCGGCAACCGACCAGAACCCTTTTCAGGAAATGGCTTTGGGCGCCAAAGCGGCGGCCGATCAGGACGGCAATGTCGACCTCAACGAGGCCGCCCCGACAAGCGTCGACGGCCCGAAGGCGGTGTCCCTTTTCCAGGCTGCTTCGAAGACCGCCGAGGACGGGATCGCCTACGAGACGGTGACGCCCGACCTCTTCGTCCGGGCCCTCAACGAGGCCACCGATGACGGCATCCCGGTGATCGCGGTCGACGCCGCACCGCCGGCCGGGACCAAGGTCAAGACCTACATCGGCAACAGCAACACCGCCTTGGGGCAACTGCTCGGTGACGCCTTCGTGGCCCAGAACCCGAATGCCAGCGGCGAAGTGGTGCTGGGCAACGACATCCCCTCGCTGCCCCTACTGGTCCAGCGAATCAACGGGCTGCAGGCGGTGATCAAGGAAAAACTGCCGAACATGAAGATCAGTGGCCCCTTTGACACCAAGTCGCAGCCGACCGAGAACTACAACGCCTGGAAGAGCGTGGTCCAGTCGCACTCGAACGCGACGGCCTTCATCGGTGTCGGTGGGCAGGACGGAGTGTCCCTCCCGTTGATCAAGAAGCAGACCGGGACGTCGTTCCTGGCTGGATCGGCCGACTTGCCACCCGAGGCGGTCAGCGCAGTGCAGAGCGGCTCGGTCTTCGCGCTGTCGTCCCCGGAGCACTGGATGAAGGGGTACATCGCGATGCACCTGCTGATCCAGTCCAAGCGCACCTGTACTCCGATCCCCGAGGGCTGGTGGAACTCGGGCAACCTGCTCGTCGACAAGTCGAACGTCGCGAAGATCCAGGCCCGGCAGGTCGACCCGGCCAGCCGGACGGCGTACTTCCAGGACGAGATCAAAAAGCAACTGGCGAGCCCGCCGATCAAGCCGCTGTCCGAAGCCAACTAGACGTCCGGGCCGGGCCGGTTCCTCCCGCTGGCCTGGCCCGGACCTGCACCGGAGGTGCACATGCACGTCATCGAGGCAGTGGGCATCACCAAGTCCTATCGTGGAGTGGCCGCACTCGCCGGGTGTGACCTGCGGCTGGCCCCGGGGTCGGTGCACGCCTTGCTCGGCGAGAACGGCGCCGGCAAGTCCACCCTGGTCAAGATCCTCACCGGAGTGATCCCCCAGGACGCCGGCCAGATCCTGCTGGACGGGCAGCCGGTCACCTTCCGCGACACCGCGGACGCCGCCCGGCACGGTGTCGCGGTGGTATCCCAAGAGCTCAACCTCTTTCCCGATCTCGACGTCCTCGCCAACCTCTTCACCAAGCGAGAGATCCTGCGCTACGGCCGTTTCGACCGCGCGGCGATGCTCGCCGAGGCCGAACCCGTGCTGCGGGAACTGGGTCTCGACGTCTCTGTCCGGATGCTGGTCGGCTCGCTATCACTGGCTGAACGCCAGCTTGTGGAGATCGCCAAGGCGCTGCTGACCCGGCCGCGAGTACTCATCCTGGATGAGCCGACGTCCGCGCTCGACGATGCCGGCTCGGCGCGACTGTTGCACGTGCTGCGGGTACTGCGCGACCGCGACGTCGCCGTGGTGTTCGTCAGCCACATCCTCGAAGAGGTGATGGCGCTGAGCGACGAAGTGACGATCCTGCGGGACGGCGCCGTCGTCGTGGCTGCGGCGGCGCGACAGGACATGACGATCGAACGCATCGTCGCGGCGATGCTCGGCGACCGCGGCGAGGCCACGTCACGAACCGTCCCACCGGGCGCCGGACCGGCGTCCGCCCCTGAACCGTCGGCCGGGCCGGCTGCCCACCTGCTAGCCGAGGACATCACCGTCGAAGGCGTCCTGCACGGGGTTCGCGTCGCCGCTCGGCAGGGCGAGATCCTCGGCCTCGCGGGCGTCGTCGGGGCCGGCCACCACGAGCTGATGGAGGTGCTCTCCGGCGGTCAACCGACGGCGACCGGACGGCTCACCCTGCCCGATGGCCCCGACCGGCCGCGGCACCCACCCCGGGATCTGCGCAGCGCGGTCCGCTGCGGGGTTGCCGTTGTCTCCGGCGACCGCCGGATCGGTTTGATGCAGGACGATCCGATCTGGGTGAACGTCGCTCAGGTGCGGTCGGTGGCACTGGGCCGGGACGGGTTGGTGCTGCGGCGCCGAGTGCTGCGCGAGCGGGCCCAGCGGCGGGCGGAGCAACTGTCGGTCAAGACGGCGAGCGTCGATCTGCAGGCCGGCCTACTGTCCGGCGGGAATCAGCAGAAGGTCGTGCTGGCCAAGTGGCTGGAAGCGGCCCCGTCGGTGCTCCTGCTCGACGACCCCACCCGGGGTGTCGACGTCGGCTCCAAGGCCGAAATGCACGATCTGGTCAAGAGATTCAGCCGGGACTGCGTTGTGGTGCTGTGTTCCACCGATCTGGACGAGCTGGTGTCGCTGTGTGACCGGGTGCTGGTCTTCCGCCGGGGGCGGGTGGCGGCCGAACTGCTCGGTGAGGACCTCACCCGGCATGCGCTGTTGGAGGAGATGAACGCCAGCGGTTGAGAGCACTCAGTGCCCCGGCGCCGGGGCAGCGGAGGGCTTCGGTGTGGCGGCCGGGTCGCTGGTGGTCGCCACCTCGACCCGGCCGAAAGCATCTCGGCTGAGCCGGTACTCGCGGGGCGAGACGCCATACGCGGCCTTGAACGTGCGGCTGAAATGGGCGGCGTCGAGAAAGCCCCAGTGTGCGCCGATCGTGCTGACCGCGGTCGCGCCCTGCCCCGGGTCGAGCAGATCCCGCCGGCATTGCTCCAGCCGCCGCTCCCGGATGAACCGGGAAACCGATGTGCCCGAGGCCCGAAACAGCTTGTGCAGGTAGCCGGTGGAGACATGGCTGGCGGCGGCGATGGTGTCCGGAGAGAGGTCGGCGTCGTCCAGGTTGGCCTCGATGAAGGCCTTGATCCGCTGCAGCAGAATCCGCATCGAGTCGGGCGGCCGGGCCGCCTCGCCCAGTTGCTCCGCATACAGCGTGGCCAGCAGGTCCACGACGTTGTCGGCCAGCCGGGGAACGGTCAGCGCGCTGAACTCCTCGATCTGCGCGACCAGGTTCACCAGCAGCGGAGCGACCAGGCCACCGATCCCTTGGCGCCCGGACACCCGCCTCGCCGTCAGGGTGCCCATCGCCTGCTGGGAGAGCCGCAGATCCCGGTGCGGGAACATCAGCACCAGCATCCGGCACGTGTCGTCGAACGACACCTGATAAGGACGACTCGTGTCATAAATGGCCAAATCGCCCGGCAGCAAGGGTGCTTCGCGCCCATCCTGAGAGATCAGGACATATCCCCGCAGCGGCATGCTCAGCTTGTAGTACCCGGCATCGGCACGGGCGATGTGCCGGTCGGTGCGCTGCGCGGTGTGCGCGGCCGCAGTGACCCGGCTGACCGTGACGTCACCGATGTGCTCGGCCACGATCTCTCCCCGGAACCGGATCGGGTCGGGCACGGTGAAGTCCAGGTCGACGAATGACGTCGAGGCGGCGTACTGCCAATAGTCGGCCCGCTCGGTTGCCCCTACTTCGGTGGTCGTCACGAGTGTGGACACAGCGCTCCTTTGCCCGGCCCAGCATTTCCTCGAAGTGAACAACACATTGCCCGCAAGCGCCAGGGTTGGCCGCCCGGCGGGCCGGGGTCGATGTCTCACAGACAAGAGGAGTCCTCGCAGGGGCAAGGGCGACGGGCTTACAGACCCGCAGACTCGCGGTGGGGGTCTTGAACCCCGCGTCCCCGATCTCGATCGGACTCGATCGGAAAGGTCAAGCGATGTCCATCACGGTGCGTGAGTACTCCGGCAGCGGGTTCCCCTCCGGACCGATTACCGGCGACGGGACCGGCGCCAACGGCACCGCCCTGCTGATCGGATCCACCTGGCGCCCCAGCTCCACCGGGGACACTTTCGAAACCCGCAACCCCGCCAACGGGCAGGTCCTCGCCCACATCGCCGCCGCCTCCCCCACCGATGTGGACGACGCGGTCGCGGCGGCCCGCGCGGCGATGACCGACCCGGCCTGGGCCGCCATGCCCAAACCCCACCTGGCCCGGTTGTTGTGGCGGGTAGGCGACCTGATCGAGGCGAACGCCGACGAACTGGCCCGACTGGAAACCCTCGACAACGGACAACCGCTGACGGTGGCCCGCCAGGTCAACATCCCCGCCACCGCCGAACACTTCCGCTACTTCGCCGGCTGGGCCACCAAGATCGAAGGCAGCACCGGCGCAGTCGCCGACCCCAACGTGTTCCACTACACCCGACGCGAACCCGTCGGCGTCTGCGCCATCATCACCCCCTGGAACTTCCCCCTGATGATCGCCGCCTGGAAGCTTGCCCCCGCCCTGGCCTGCGGCAACACCGTCATCCTCAAACCCGCCGAACAAACCCCGCTGACCACGATCCGGCTGACCGAACTGTGCCTCGAAGCCGGCTTCCCACCCGGCGTGATCAACCTTCTCACCGGCGGACCGGACGTCGGGCGAGCACTCACCCACCACCACGGCGTGGACAAGGTCTCCTTCACCGGATCGACCACCGTCGGCCAGGAGATCCTGCGCGCCAGCGCAGGCAACCTCAAACGCACCACCCTCGAACTCGGTGGCAAGGCCCCGATGATCATCGCCCGCGACGCCGACATCGACAGCGCTGTGGTGGGTGCCGTGCACGGAGCGCTCTTCAACAGCGGGCAGGTCTGCGCGGCCTACTCCCGCTTCTACGTCGATGCCGCCCGCGCCGACGAATTCGTCGAGAAGGCCGCGGCGATGGCATCCGGGCTCCGGCTCGGACCCGGCCTGTCCGCCCAGACCCAGATGGGTCCGCTGGTCACTCAGGAACACCGCGAACGCGTCGAAGCCAGTGTCCGGCGCGGCGTCGAACAGGGCGCCACCCTGGTCACCGGAGGGCAAGCGGGCACCGGAGACCTCAGCGACGGCTACTTCTACCAACCCACCGTCTTCACCGGCGTCACCGACGACATGGCGCTGGCCCGAGACGAAATCTTCGGCCCCGTCATCCCCGTCCTGACCTACCAGGACCCCGACGAACTGGTGAGCCGGGCCAACGACAGCGACTACGGCCTCGCCGCAGCTATCTGGACCCACGACCTCAACACCGCCCACCAACTCGCCGCCGCGGTCCGAGCCGGCGCCGTCTTCGTCAACATGCTCCACGTCCCCGACGCCGCCGCGCCCTGGGGTGGATTCAAAAGCAGCGGCATCGGCCGCGAAATGGGCCCCGCCGCCATTGAGGCCTACACCGAACTCAAAGGCGTCTTCATCAACCTCGCCGGCTGACCGGCAGACAGGACAGCCGTGAGCACACCGCTGCAGACCATCAAGGAGCACTACGCGGCCTCGGCCCGAGGCGACCTGGACGGCATGGTCGCGCCGTTCGCACCCGACATCACGTGGACCGAAATGGCCGGATTTCCTTACGCTGGAACTTATATCGGTCCCGATGCGGTGAAAGGCCAGGTTTTCCAGCGGATCGCTGTGGAATGGGACGGCTACCAGGCCGTTCCCGAACATTTCGTTTGCGAGGGCGGGCAGGTGGTCGCCTTCGGCACGTACTCGGGAACCTACCGTGGCACCGGCCGCTCGATGGTGGCGCGATTCGTGCACCACTGGACGCTCGCCGACGGCATGGTGGTGCGGTTCGAGCAGTACACCGACACCCGCCTGGTCGCCGAGGCGATGCCCTGACGCCGGTTGTCACCAGGAGATCGGAACACGTCCTGCGAACGCCTTGACCTTGACCCTACGTCAGGGTCGCAGCATGACGTTATGACCAATTCCAACCCGGCGATCGAAGTCGTCGGACTCACCAAGTCCTACGGCGACCACAGCGTGCTGACCGGCGTCGACCTGACCGTTCCACAGGGCACCGTCTACGCCCTGCTCGGACCCAACGGCGCCGGCAAGACCACCATCGTCAACATCCTGTCCACCCTGCTGACCCCCGGTGACGGCGAGATCCGGGTCGCGGGCTTCGACGTCCGGCGCGAGCCCGCCGGGGTGCGCGCCGCGATCGGTGTCACCGGGCAGTTCTCGGCGATCGATGAGCTACTCACCGGCACTGAGAACCTGCGGCTGATGGCCGACCTGGCGCACCTGGACCGGGCGAGCGCGACCAATGCCGTGACCATGATGCTGGAGCGCTTCGATCTCGTCGACGCGGCCGACCGGCGGGCGCAGACCTACTCGGGCGGGATGAAGCGGCGGCTGGATCTGGCGATGACGCTCATCACCCGACCCCGGCTGATCTTCCTGGACGAGCCGACGTCCGGTCTCGACCCGCGCAGCCGTCGCGACCTGTGGGCGATCGTGCGCGAGCAGGTTGCCGACGGCGTGACGGTGCTGCTGACCACGCAGTACCTGGAGGAGGCCGACCAGTTGGCCGACCGGATCGGGGTGCTCGACGGTGGCCGACTGGTCGCCGAGGGCACGGCTGCACAGCTGAAGCGGCGGGTGCCCGGCGGGCACGTGTCGGTGCAGTTTCGCGACGTTGCGGGGTTGGCGTCGGCCGCGGCGGCACACCCGGACGCCACCACCGATGCCGAGGCGCTCACCTTGCAGGTGCCCAACGACGGCAGCATCGCCGGGCTGCGCCGCGTGCTCGACGGCCTCGACGACAACGACGTCGCCGGCCTCACGGTCGAGTCCGTCGACCTCGATGACGTGTTCCTCGCGCTCACCGGCCACCCGGCCGAGGCGCCCACCTCCCAGGAGAGCCCCGCATGAACACCACCTACACCGTCCGCGACTCGGCGACGATGCTGCGGCGCAACCTGCTGCACATCCGCCGCTACCCCTCGTTGTCGATCATGCTGGTCGCCCAGCCGATCCTGTTCCTGCTGCTGTTCGTGTACGTGTTCGGCGGGACCCTGGGCGCCGGTCTGCCGGGGGTGGACGGCGCGGCAGGCGGCGGAAACCGCGGCGACTACCTGGTCTTCATCACGCCAGGCATCCTGATCATGACTGTGGCCAGCGTCGCGCTCGGCACGGCGATCGCCACCGCGACCGACATGACCACCGGGATCATCGCCCGGTTCCGCACCATGAACATCGCCCGGGTGTCAGTACTCACCGGCCACGTGCTGGGCGCGGTGATCAAGACCGGATTCGCCGTGGTGATCGTGGCGGCGTTCGCGTTTCTGCTCGGATTCCGCTCCGACGCCGGGCTGCTCGGCTGGCTCGGCGCGATCGGTCTGCTGATCCTGATCGCGTTCTCGCTCACCTGGTTGACCGTCGGCATGGCCCTGGCGGCGGACAGCGTCGAAACGGCCAGCAACACCCCGCTGTTCCTGGTGATGCTGCCGTTCATCAGCAGTGGCTTCGTGCCGACCGACGCGATGCCGGCCGGGCTGCGCCTCTTCGCCGAGAACCAGCCATTCACGCCGATGATCGACACTCTCCGCGCCCTGGTCACCGGCGCTGACCCGGGCTCCGACCTGTGGCTGGCGATCGGCTGGTGCGTGCTGATCTCGCTGCTCGGGTATCTCTGGTCGCGCCAGCTGTTCCTCCGCGTGCCCGCGAAGTAGGAGACTGGCGCGTGCTCACGATCAGCCAGCTAGCGTCGTACGCCGACGTCACCGTGCGCGCGGTGCGGCACTACCACGCCAAAGGTCTGCTGCCGGAGCCGGAGCGCGACCGCTCCGGCTACCGGCGGTACGACGCTCACGCCGTCGTCCAGCTCATCAAGATCCGTACGCTCGCCGACGCCGGTGTACCGCTGTCGCGGGTTCGCGAGCTGCTGACCGCCGGCGAGGAGGAGTTCACCGCTGCCGTCGCCGACATCGACCGACGCCTGCGGGCGGAGATCCGGGAACGGCAGCGGCACCGCGAGCGGATCGCACAGCTGGCGGCCGGGGACAGCCTGGCCCTGCCACCGGAGGCGGTGGCCTACCTCAACCGGTTGCGCGAGCTCGGATTGCCGGAGCTGCTGATCGGGGGCGAGCGGGACGCCTGGATCCTGGTGGCCGCCCAGCTCCCGCAGCACATGGCCTTCTACATGAAGATGAAGCAGCAGCAACTCGACGACCCGGCGACCCTGGAGTTCTACCGAGACCTCGCCGAGATGATCCATTGGGAGGCGGACGACCCGCGCGTCGCGGCCATCGGTGACCGGCTCGTCGGCTTCCTGGAGGCAGCCGAACCCGAGGAATGGGATGGCTACCACGAAGACCAGATGACCGACGACCTCGTTCAGCTGCTCGACTCGGTCTTCCTCGACTCGGTACCGATCGCCCGTCGGCTCATGCAGCAACTGGAGGAACGCGGCTGGCGCGGCTGGACCAAGTTCGAGCGGATCCCGGAGAAATAACTGGGCCATGATCGTGCCATGGATCTCGACTGGGATTACTTCCGCAGACTGTACAAAGGGCTGTTCGAGCCTGACGACCACGCCGGTGTGCGGCGGTACCTGCAGAGTCAGCTTCAGACAGCGACTGACCATCTGTCGGAGCTGAGCCCGCTGCGCACGCGCGAACTCCTCCCGCCCGGCGGGCACACCGGGAGCGACGAGCAGTTGTCGCGGATCATGAAGTTGTACGCGCTCAGCCGGGTGAGCGACTGGCTGGTCGAGTCCATCTACCAAGCCGGTGAGGCAGGCGCGGTCTTCAGCGGCACGGATCGCCCTTGGGTCCACGAACAGTTAGATTTCCGCGGGTCGGAATCCGACGCTCGTACCTTGCACCTGGAGTTCCTTTCAGGCATCGGTCTGACGGTGTTCGAGCACGCCCACACGTTTTCCCCGTTCCACCACGAGATCGTCGCCGTGGTGCAAGACCCCACCGCTGCAACGGTCACTGTGGAGGAGATACTCTGGCCCGGCTTCAGTTTCGGTGACCTGCTGTTCAGCCGTGCCGGTGTCCGGGTCCGGGCACCGCAGCACCTGATCGACGCCACCGCGGCCACGACCTCGAAGCTGTACTTCACTCATCGACGCCATCCCCGCCCGACCGACGACTGCGCCGTCGGCTGGGGTTCGAACTCGCAATGGGCAACGTCTTTTGACCGGTTCTACGCCGACCAGGAGGGCCTGCACTTCAACTGGGATGGCCCGGTGGACATCGGCGACGATCCTCCCCTGCAGCGTCCGGGCGTACCGCCCAACGAGGATCCGCTGGACGAGCGCCGAGAAGTGTTGCTCCACCGGTGTTTCGTTACTCGCCGACCGCTCCCCAACGAGTTCGACCGATGGCCCTATGAGGATCGGTTAAGCATCAAAACCAGTGAGTGGCCGCTCAAGCCGGAGTCCATCGTGCACGTTCCCTGGACTCGGTGAAGCAACCACCACGATCTCACGTCCGCAGTGGCAGGCCGGCCGCACGGTAGATGTCGTCGATCAGGGACATGGTGGCAACCGAGTCTGCCGGCGGGGTGAGGTTGGTGGGCTCGCCACGGACGGCGGCGGCGAAGGCGCGAAGTTGGTGGACATAGGTGGCTTCGCCGTCGAACCGTTCCCGGCGACGACGACCGTTCGCGGTCACCGTGAAGCGCGAAAATAACTGTGGAGCAAGGAAATTGTTGACCGTCAGCGTGCCGTACTCGCCGATCACCCGGGCCCGGATCTGGAGGAGAGTTCTGGACCACATCGACGCACGGAGCTGACCGGTTGCCCCGCCGGGAAAGCTGAACTGCGCAGATATCGCCCGGTCGATCCGTCGATCACGCTTGATCGTCAGGGCCTGCGCCGCCGTCACGGTCGGCTCACCGGGCGCAAGCAGCAACAGGCAGTGGACGGCATAGCAGCCGGCGTCCATCAGCGCGCCGCCGGCGAGGCCGAAGTCGTACCGGATGTCGGAGAACCTCGGCAGGGGGAAGCACATCGACGTCTCCACCCGCTGAATCCGGCCCAGTTCGCCACTGCCGACCACCTCGGTCATCCGCTGAGCGAGCGGGTGGTACCGGTAGTGGAAAGCCTCCATCACCACCAAGCCGGATCCTTCGGCGAAGGCTGCCACCTCGCGCGCCTGGGCCGCGTTGGAGGTGAACGGCTTCTCGCACAGCACGTGCTTGCCCGCTGCGAGCGCGGCCAGCGTCCACTGCGCGTGCAGGCCGTTGGGCAGTGCGATGTAGACGGCGTCCAGCGACGGGTCGGCCAGCAGATCGGCGTAGGAGCCGTACGCAGTCCGTACGCCGTACCGGGCAGCGAAGGCATCTGCTCGGCCACGATCCCGGGCGGCAACGGCTCCCACCTCGACGCCGGCGACGACCTGCGCGGGCTTCATCAACGCCGCCGGAGCGATCCGGGCGGCACCAAGCACACCAATTCTCATGGCAGGGCAGCCTTTCTACTGCAGAACTTCTCGGACTTCGGTCGCCTGCGACCACACCACCCGCCACTGGCCATCGACGTTCTCGTAAGTATCGGTGTGCCAGTAGGTTGCGCGAGGAACCGGATGGCCCCCAAAGACCACTTCAAGGGTGGCCTGGTAGCGGATGACGGCGGCGTTCTCGTAGACGCGGACGTCGATGAGACCGGGCTCCCAAGCGACATAGTCGATCCGGCCGGTCGCGATGGCCCCGAGGTACTCGTCTTTCGACAGCACCGCACCGACGGGGGTGACGAGTTGGAAGTCCGATGCGTGCAGCTCGGACGCGATGCCAACATCGCCCGCGACCAGTGCGCGGAGCCGGGTGCGCTCGACCTCGCGGATCTGGTCTGCGACGGCGGCGGGGGCGTCGACTGGCTGTGCCATGGGCTCACTCCTGGGGTTCTGCGGGCGGGGATGTGAAGCGATGCGCGAGTCGAACGACGACGACTTCAGGCATGCCGTCCACGATCTGCCTGACACATTATCGCAACTTGTCTAAATGGACCCTATGCGTCCAGGCGGATAACGTATCGGCATGGCAGATGACCGGACCGGGCACATCCTCGACAGCGCGCTGACCGTTTTCAGCCAGTACGGGTACGCCAAGACCACCATGCAGGACATCGCCCGTGCAGCCGGGATGTCCCGGGCTGCGCTCTACCTTCATTTCGCCAGCAAGGAAGACCTCTTCCGGGCCGGATCCCGAAGAGCGCACGACCGGGCGCTCGAACTGGTGGACGCGTCCCTCGCGGAGCAGGGCGATGCGCTGTCGCGAGTCGACGCCGCGATGGCCGTCTACTTCGGCGAGCTGATGGCGCAGATCTCCTCGAGCGTCCACGGCAAGGAACTCTTCGACGCCAGTCTCGACATCACCGGGGACATCGTCGGCGAAGCTCAGGCCGCCCTGGTGGCCCGCTTGGTCTCCGCGCTGGATGCGGCCGCGGCAGCGGGGGAAGTACGGTTCTCGACCGTCGACGCAACTGCCGAGGACATCGCGCTCCTCCTCCTCGCGGTCGCAGACGGGCTGAAGACGACGAGCGCCGACCCAGCGATCTGGCGCGAGCGCCGGGCCCTCTTCCTGCGCCTGATGCGCAGGGCCATCGCGCCAACCGGCATCGGTTCATGATGCCTCCTCGCCGAGACCCCTTGGCGACGGCGCCCATCTGCCGGCACCGGGATACTGGTCCACACAGCACTACAGAAAAGGAGCTCCGGGATGGCCGGAACCGGTAACCCGCTCGTACCGATGATCCTGGACGTCGACACGGGCGTCGACGATGCCCTGGCATTGCTCCTGGCGGTCAGCCACCCGCAGGTCGAACTGCTGGGCGTGACGTGCGTGGACGGAAATGCACCGCTGACCGACGTGGTGCGCAACACGCTCAGCGTGCTCTCGACAGCAGGTGCCGCCGACGTCCCGGTCGCCTCCGGCGCAGAGCGCCCGCTCATCGCCGACCCCAGCTATGCGCCGCACGTCCATGGTCAGGACGGGATGGCGGACCTCGACCTGCCGGCACCCACCACCCGCGCGCTGGAGATCCATGCGGTCGAGCTGATCCGCAAGATCGTCACGCAGGCATCCGAACCGGTCACGTTGGTCGCCCTGGCACCGTTGACCAATCTCGCCCTCCTGATCCGGCTGTACCCCAGGGCGGCTGAGAAAATCGGCCGGATCGTACTGATGGGAGGTGCGATCGAATCCGGAAATGCCACATCCACGGCGGAGTTCAACATCTGGCACGATCCGGAGGCAGCCGCGATCGTCTTCTCCTCGGGGCTGCCGATCACCATGTACGGGCTGGACGTCTTCTACCGCCCCAGGGTGTCGCCGGCCGAGATCGAGGAGCTGGCCGGCTCGTCCGCCGCACCCGCGCGGTTGGCTGGACGGCTGCTCGGGCACCAGGCCAAGAATTACGTACCGGTCCTGGGCGACGCTGGTGCGGTCGTCGCGGCGATCGCCCCCGCGTCGCTGCGCACTCGGCAGTACCCGGTCCACGTGGAGCTCGGCGGTGCGACCACCCGCGGCATGACGGTCGTCGACCGCCGTGAGTGGGACGGGGACCGCAAGCACCTGACCCACAGGCAGGGCTCCATGATCGATGTGGCGGTCGAACTCACCGGTCAGGACTATGTCGACGTCTTCATGAACACTCTTGTTCCCGAGCGCCGGGAGGCTGCTCCGCGCACCTGATAGCCACCTGGCTCAGCTCAAGGTGGTTCTACGGTGATACGAGCGCAGGGTCGGGCCTCGCTAGCGTTGAACGGCTGCTCCAGCGCGGTTGACCAGATCGAGGTCCGTGCTGTGGAAGACGACCACCCATTTGCCGGCGTAGAGCCCGATGCTGTCGTAAATCCCGGTCTTGACGTCCAGGCTTTGGCTGCGGTTGCCTTCGAGCCAGGCCAGGGCTTGCGGTTCTGTCGGGTAGATCCGGAATTCGATCAGGGCGCCTTCGTAGGTGCACTCTCCGGCGGAGCTGCTGCTGCCGGGGTTCTGGGTTGGACGGAGGCTGCTCGAGCAGCCCATGTGCTCGGCCATGGCCTGCACCGTCGTGTAGTCCATGACTTTGCCGTCGCCACCCTTAACGCCGAATTCCGACGGGCGGGCAATGAGCCAGAAACTGGCGATAACCGCCGCTGCGACGACAAGAGTCACAATCCCTACGCCGATAACGCGCGGTTGCCTGTGTGTGGCGTCGAGCAGCGTTTCGTCGGTCAAGGTCATGTCTGATCTTCGGAGTTTGTTCCGAAATCTTGATCACCCCTCCGGGTGACACTCCGCGCGTCCGTCGTGGTCAGGATCTCAGGTTCACGTCCGCGCCCGATGCTCGTCCGGCGCCGAGTCCATCGGTGTTTCCCCGGCCTCGCGCTTGGTCGACATCCGACCATTCTTGCCGACATCTCGCGAGATCATCACCACTCCATCCGAACGGGCTTGCGCTCGCCTTACGCGGCAGCGCAACATCTTTCCGCTTTCAATGGCTCGCAGACCGGTTCTCCTGACCCGGCCAGCTCACTCAGAGGGCCGGGAACTATTGTCGCGAGCATGGTCGAACACGACGTCCTCAGTGCCACTCGCGACGCTTACGACGCTGCCGCCTCCACCTATGCGCAGTTGTTTCGTGATTCCCTCCGTTCCAGTCCCCTGGACCGCGCGATCTTGGGTGCTTTCGCCGAGGTCGTACGTACCAATGGGGACGGCCAGGTAGCGGACCTGGGCTGTGGGCCTGGCTATGTCACCGCCCATCTGGCCGAACTGGGGCTGACTGCGTTTGGTGTCGACGCCTCCCCCGCGATGATCACGTTGGCTCGCCAAGCCCATCCGGCCCTGCGGTTCGAGGTGGGCTCGATGACCGCGTTGAACATCGCCGACGACGCTCTGAGCGGCGTCCTTTCACGGTGGTCCATCATCCATACTCCGCCCCACGAACTCCCCGTCATCCTGGAGCAGTTCCATCGTGTGCTGGCGCCCGGCGGCCACCTTCTGATCGCCTTTTCGGCAAGCGATGATCAGTCTCACCCGACCCAGATCTTCGATCACACAGTCGCGCCGGCCTACCGGTGGTGGCCTGACCACCTAGCCGCGATGCTGCGCACGTGTGGGCTGGTCGAGACGGCCCGGATGGTTCGCGAACCTCAGCCCACCGACCGCAGGCAGTTCCAGGAGGTCCACCTGCTCGCCCGCAAAGCCTAGCGACTGCCCGAACCCAGTCCGAGACGTGCCTGCGCTTCACGTATTCGGAGCGGAGCTTGTGACGTCGCGGGTCTACAGATCGGGTTGCTTCGCCTCGTTCGGTATGGGTAAAGCATGGAGATGATCATGCGGCCGGAAGCTCCAGATCGGCGATGTCGAGAGTCAGGATCCCCTCCGCCCGCCCGGCGCTCTCGTACCGGAACCGCCACAGCGTCTTCTCGCGCAGGCGGATATCGAAATGTATGGGGTAACAACGACTCCCGCCGTTGAAGCTGCTGCTATCAAGTGTGGATCTGCTCATCTCACGTCGTTCGTCACACGCAAACCCCGCAATTGATCTTCGCAAGGTACGAAATCGGCGGCAGTACGGATCTTCTGGGCACATGAACTCGTGCTCTTGAGCGCTTCGTGTTTCATTGGGTAGGCAAAGCGGAACCGAAATGTTGAGTCCCCAGCAATATCGATTTCCGCCCGAGTCGCGGCCCCGTCGTCGGTTGAATCGCGCTCGACCCCCATTACTCGGATCAGGAGTATCCATGTCCAAGAACAACACTGTCGTGCGGTCCATGCACGATCTCGGCGCAGCTGTGTGGCTGGGCGGCACACTGATGGGTGACGTGGGCCTTAACGGTGCCGCATCCAACGCCGCCGATAAGCAGGAGCGCGCCAAGATCGCGTCCGAAGGCTGGGCTCGCTGGACGCCGGTCAATGCGGTGGCGATTGGCGCCCACCTCATCGGATCGGTGGGAATGCTGCTGGCCAACCGCGACCGTGTGCGGGACCAGAGCGGCGTCACCGCGAACACCGTGGTCAAGACCACAGTCACCGGCCTCGCCCTAGCCGCGACCGCCTACAGCCGGGTGCTCGGCAAGAAGATCGAGGCAATGGGCACCGCCGCGGACTCGGAGGCGGCCACGACGCCGTCAGAAAGCACGCCCGACGACGTCGCCGCAGCCCAACGGCGGCTGCAGTTGCTCCAGTGGGCAATCCCGGCGCTCACTGCTGTCATCGTCGCTCTGGGCGCCCAGCAGGGGGAGCAGCAGCGGCCCGAACAGGTCCGGGAAGGCCTGTTGAAGAAGGCACGGTCCCGTCGCTGGTCTCGCTGACTTCTCGTCGTCGACCAAGATCGATTCGCGCGGAACGAGCGGTCCCGAGATCGTGATCGTCGGTATTCCGCGAGCGTTTGAGGAGGATCACGCGTGGGTCAGATTGAGGAGACGGTGGAAGTCGACGTCCCGGTCCGGGTCGCCTATGACCAGTGGACCCGGTTCGAGACGTTCCCGGAGTTCATGAACGGCGTCGAATCGGTGACCCGTACGGACGGCGGCCACGACCACTGGGTCACCAACGTGGCCGGCATCGTGCGTACCTTCGACACCGTGGTGACCGGGCAGGAGCCAGACCAGCGAGTGGCCTGGCGCACCGTCGACGGTGAGGCTCGGCACACCGGTGAGGTCATGTTTGAGTCCTTGGAGGGTGACCGGACGCGGGTCACGGTGCGCATCGATTGGGAGCCGTCCGACCTGCTCGAGCGCGTTGGTGACGCGATCGGCGTCGACGACCACCAGGTCAAGGCCGACGCGAAGCGATTCAAGCGGTTCGTCGAGTCGGGCGGCCAGGAGTGGCAGGAACAGGTCGGCCCGGCATTGACGGATTCCGGCCCGGCACCGTCCGCGCCCGGCCCGACCCTGGCCGAGTCCAGTCCTCTGGGACGCGAAGAACGTCTCTGATCGGGGACGGTGTGACGCCGCTTCCGCAGCCCATCGGGCGGTGATCGGGAAGGATCCGTCGGCCCAGCGGCCGTCGGATCCTTCCCGCCTCAAGTTCACCGAAGGCCTAGGCCATCGGGCGAAGCGAAGACCTCAGTCGTCGGTATTCGGGTGTCTCTGCAGCCAGAAGAGAACCCCACCTGGCATCAGGCTCCCGAAGGTCAAACCCCGACCGACAACCCGAACGGCTCCAGGGCCGTCCTGAACGTCCTGCCAGACCCACAGACCGATCCCGACGACAAGCACGAGTCCGAGCCACGTCATGGTCCGGCGGTACTCGCGTTGACTCACGCAACGGAATCTACGGCACCGCGCTTCTGTTTCAGGTGGCGGGAAGTAATCCACTTGAGGACGCCGTAGCTGGCATACGCCAAGCCAGCGATGACGATCGCGCTGTAGAGGCCGATCACCCACCACGGCCGGTGCTGCTCAAGGGCGCGCATCACATGGCGCAGGTACACGCCGGATCCATACAGACCCGCGATGAACTCTCCCCAGCCCGAACGCATCCTGACCTGCCGCAACCGACTTCGGCCGCCGCGCCGATGCGGATTCGGTGGATGGCTTGCCGCTGGTGATCCACCGCCACCGGTCGTGACGCCATCCGGGCCGAGGCCCACCGTCACGTCCTGGTCCACGACGTCTCCCCGCATCCGTTCGTCGTCCCATCTGCAGGGCTGGCTGCCCTGGAGGAGAAGCGTATGACCGTTGCCAGTTCGCAATCCAGCGTCAATGCGACCTTGGCACCCGAACCGCTAGCCATCGCCGACCAGCTCGATCAAGTCCAAACCGAGCATGACGCAGGACACGTATCTCGCCCGACGCCGAACGACCGAAGCCGCCGCCGTACTCGAAGCCATCGGTGATCTTTAGGTCAGCCAGCCGGGGACAAGACTGGTGAAGTCTGCGGAGCCCTCCTCCATACCTGCCTCAGGATCCGCCGTGATCATGGTGAGCGCCGCAGGACTCGGCCGAACCCTTTGGTGGGACCGACAGAAGGGCCGATCCCGGACTTCGGCCGAGTCCTGGAGCGCTCCGCTCGGTACCAAGCTCAAGCAAGATGTCGGATCTGCCAGGTATCGGCGTCCGTATGAGACCACCGTCGGCAGAAGGTGCTCTTGCCAGACAACACGACACCTAGCGAGCGCGAGCGGCATGAAAGTGGTCGGCCTCGCGACGATCTAGCTGGGGATCAGGCGGGACGATATTTGCGGGAGTCTTCCGGGAGCCGATCGGCTCCCGAAGCTCCCTGCATGCCCTGACCTGCTGTATTGCTCCCCCGACTGGACTTGAACCAGTAACCCTTCGGCTCACGGACGATCACTGTGGTTGATGCTTGATACCTGCACTGAACTGCGGGTATTCACCATCATGCCTGTGGTCGTCAAGGGTCCTTATGTGTCACGGTCTTCGCGTTTGGTGTCCCTAAAGTGTCCCTGCCGCTCGCTAGAAGAGAGCGAGACCTGCAGCCGGGGGCTCTGCCTGATCGTGGGTCACGTTTTCGAGCTGTCGGGGATTGGGTAGTGCGCCAGGTATTCGGCAAACTCTGGCGGTAGGGTGCCGGCGTCTGAATCGTTCAGGTGACTCCAGATTCGGTTTTCAACCCAGAACCGGTAGGCGAACTCCTCGAACGAGGAGGCGCACCGGTAGATCACCCCAGCATCCTCCTCGTCGGTCTCGTCGAGGAAATCCAGGCCGTAGGAGTGCACGACGAAGGCGGGCCGCCCGCGCCGTAGGTACAGATACCACGTGACGCAATCCTGCTGGTCGGACAGGAAGCGCACCAGGAACGCGCCCGGCTCGACAGGGCTGAATATCGGCGATGGCCCGAGTCTGGTCCAACATCCGGTTACCGACACGGTGTCCAGCTGGGCCGCCCAGCCACTCCACGAGTAGAACGCAATAAAATCCGCCGGCAGCGTCACACCAACGGCGGCAAGCAGCTCGGCCAGGTCGGCCAATCGTGCTGTGTTGCCGTCGTGGCGCGGTCCCCGATCACCCAGCCATCGGAAGTCCCCGAGCGCGTCCGACACGGACGGAACGGTATCGAGCGGATACCGCTCATAGGTGCCCCGGCACGGACGATACACACCAAGATCCGTTGCGCACCAAGACGCTGCCAACTCGACTACCACAGGGTGATCATAAGCGGACACTGCTCGCGGACCGGTGACAAGAACGGGTCACATCTCTGCCTCCCCCTGGTTGGCCTCGCGGTGGGGGGCGTTCTGTCTGCCCCCGCCGAGTGAGTGACCAACTTGGGCACGCCAACGTGAGCATGACGCAGGATCGTTACTTCGGCCGGCGCCGGACCGCTGAGGCGCTGGAGGACATGTTCAGTCCTGAGAGAGACGACGATCAGAGTACAGATTCCCAAT
>DATINJ010000201.1:0-7460 GCA_035474375.1 Kineosporiaceae bacterium
GGCCGGGACGCCGCGGAGGTGGTTGAAGTGACCGTCATTCCTACTCGTTCGCCGCCGCGTCAGAGACCGCCTTGACGATCTTGTCCGGGGACGACTTGCCCGCGAACATGTTGGCGATCTCGTCGTTCAGGGCCTTGCCGACGGCGGTGGGCAACGCCTTGTCGAAGTAGAGCTGGACGAATGGCGCGTTGTCCCGGAACGTGAGGGTGTCCTGCAGCGACTTGTCCGCGACCGAGCCTTGGGTGTCCGGGGCCACCGGTAGACCGGCTCCGGTCTCGCCGAACTTGTCCTGGTTCTCCTTGCTCAGCAGGAAGGCCAGGAAATCGCCGCAGGCGGGCGGCGCTTTGACCGAGCAGGAGAAGCCGTCGCCGCCACCGAACGCGGCCTTCGGGTCACCGGCTCCACCGGTCACCGCCGGGAACGGGAACCAGCCGAGCTTCTCGCCCAGCGGCTTCTTGTCCGGCGTCAGCGCCTGGATGACACCGCTCTCCCAGTGCCCCATCAACTCCATCGCCGACTTGCCGTTGGCGACCTGTCCAGCCGCACTACCCGCACCGATCTGGGCCGGCGTGCCGAGGAAGCCGTTCTGGAAGGGCTTGGTCGCGAGGAAGGTCTGCAGGTCCTGGCCGGCTTTGAGAAAGCACGGGTCGGCGAACTTCTTGTCCTTGGTGGCCTGCTGGAGCGCCTGCGGGCTGCATTCGCGGGTGGCGAAATAGCCCCAGTAGAAGGCGTCCGGCCATTGATCCTTGCCGCCCAAGGCGATTGGCGGGATGCCCTTGGCCTTGAGCTTGGTGACCGCCTGGTTCAGCTCGTCCATCGTGGTCGGCGCGGAGGTGATCCCGGCCTTCTCGAAAAGGTCCTTGCGGTACCAGAATCCGACAACTCCGAGACTGAACGGAATGCCGTACTGCTTGCCGTCCACCTGCCATCCGCCGGCCGAGGCACCCATCGCATCGGCCACGGTCTTGGTGGCGGCACTGATGTCGCCGACCTTGCCCGACTCCACCTGAGTAGCGAGGTCCCCTCCACCCCACTGCTGGAAGATGTCCGGCGGGTCGTTGGACTGGAGCCCGACGGTGATCTTCGTCTGGATGCTCTCGTTCTGGATCGGCTCGATCTTGAACGTGACGTTCGGGTGAGCGGCGGTGTACGCGGCGGCGACCGTCTGGAAGTACCCCTTCAGCGGGTCATCGACGGCGTTGTGCCACCAGGTCAGCTCCACCTTGGCGTTGGGATCGGTCGAGGCGTCGTCATCCGATCCGCCTCCGCACGCCGTCAGCAGGAGCGCGGCACTGATCAGTGCCGCACCGCACTTGTACACGTTCCGCATGTCATCTCCAGCGAGAAGTCTGATTGTCGGGTTCAGGTGTGAGCAGCGCCACGGCCATTTGCGTGATTTCAGATATTGACCGCCGATAGATCCCGATGTCAACCGTTGTCGATAACGTTATCGACGTCTACTCTCCGGAAGGTGACCACACACAGCCGGACGACGATCCGGGACGTCGCCGAGCGCGCCGGAGTCTCGGTGGCGACCGTCTCCAAGGTGCTCAACGGCCGATACGGGGTGTCCGCGACGACGTTCGCGCACGTCAAGGCCGTGATCGAGGAGCTGGGATACCAATCCAGCATCGTCGCCAGCAGCCTGCGCAGCCATCGAACCAACGTCGTCGGGATCCTGGTGGCCGACCTCGAGCCCTTCAGCACCGAACTGCTGAAAGGCGCGGCCGCTGCGGTCCGCGATACCCCGTACGAGCTGGTCGTCTACTCGGCCGGCGGCCGGGCCGCGGATCGGGTCGGCTGGGAACGGCGGTACCTGTCCCGGCTCGGCGGCACCCTGATCGACGGCGCCCTGCTGGTCACCCCGACGGTGGTGGACGCTCAGGTCGGCATCCCGGTGATCGCGGTCGACCCGCACACCGGTGACTCCGGGGTACCCACGATCGCCTCGGACAATCTGCACGGGGCTCGGCTCGCCGTCGAGCACCTGATCGAACTGGGCCATCGGCGGATCGGGTTCATCGCCGGCCGAGCCGATCTTGAATCCGCCCGGCTCCGGGAGCAGGGCTATCGGCTCGCCCTGGCAGCCGCTGGGATCGAGATCGACGTCGCGCTGCTCGGCGAGGGTAGTTTCGAGCTCGAACCGGCTCACAACTCGGCCCGGGAACTGTTGCTCGGGCCGGAACCACCGACCGCCATCTTCGCCGCGAACGACCTTTCCGCGCTCGGAGTGCTTTCCGCCGCAGTGGAACTCGGGCTAGCCGTACCCGCCGACCTGTCGATCGTCGGATTCGACAACGTGCCCGAATCGGTGATGGCCGAGCCGCCCCTGACCACCGTTGACCAGTCGATCCAGCTGATGGGCCGGCGTGCCGTGGAAATGCTCCTCGGCTTGCTCGGCGGAGCCGAAATACCACAGCGTATAACCCTTTCCACTAGCTTGGTGCTGCGCCGATCGACGGCGCCGCCGCGCCCAGCCACCCCACTTCCGGCAGCAGCCGCGACAACCATCGAAAGCGGGTCAGGTCGATGACCACCACAACGGACGCCGTCCACTGGCGGGATCCCGAACGTCCGGTGGCCGAACGGGTTGCGGATCTCATCGCCCGGATGACGGTCGAGGAGAAGATCGCGCAGCTCTACGGCGTCTGGGTGGGCATGGATGCCTCCGGCGAGGGCGTCGCCCCGCACCAGCACGACCTGGCCGGCGAGCCGGTCGATTGGGACCGGCTGATCGAGCACGGGCTCGGCCAGCTCACCCGCCCTTTCGGCACTCGCCCGGTCGATCCGCTCACCGGCGCCGCGTCGCTGGCCCGGTCCCAGCGAGAGATCATCAGCGCCGGCCGGTTCGGCATCCCGGCGCTCGTGCACGAGGAATGCCTGACCGGGCTGACCGCCTGGCAGGCCACCATCTACCCCTCGCCGTTGAGCTGGGGAGCAAGCTTCGATCCGGATCTGGTGGAGCGGATGGCGGCGAGAATCGGCACCTCGATGCGCGAGCTCGGCATCCATCAGGGTCTCGCTCCGCTCCTGGACGTCGTCCGCGACCTGCGCTGGGGTCGGGTCGAGGAAACCATCGGCGAGGATCCGCACCTGGTCGGGACGATCGGCAGCGCCTACGTGCGCGGCCTGGAATCGAGCGGGATCGTCGCCACGCTGAAGCATTTCGCCGGATACTCGGCATCGCGCGGTGGGCGGAACCTGGCTCCGGTGTCGATCGGACGACGCGAGCTGGCCGACGTCCTGCTGCCGCCGTTCGAGATGGCGTTGCGAGCCGGGGCTCGCTCGGTGATGAACTCGTACAACGACCTGGACGGCGTGCCGACGGCTGCCGACAGCTGGCTGCTCACCGACCTGTTGCGCGGGGAGCTGGGTTTCACCGGAACGGTTGTCGCAGATTACTTCTCGATCTCGTTCCTGCAGACCCTGCATGCGGTGGCGGCCGAGCCGGCCGATGCCGCCCGGCTGGCCCTGACCGCCGGCATCGATGTCGAACTGCCCACCGTGAACTGCTACGGTCCGCCACTGATCCAGGCAGTGCGCAGTGGCCGGGTAGACATCGCTCTGATCGATCGGGCGCTGGAGCGAGTGCTGCGACAGAAGGCGGATCTCGGGCTGCTGGACCCGGACTGGGCGGCCGAGCCGAACGCCGTCCGGGCCGGTGCTGTTGATCTGAATGACTCCGAATCTCGTTATCTGGCAGAGCGCTTGGCCGAAAAATCAGTGATCCTGCTGGCCAACAACGGGATTCTGCCGCTGGCGCGCGGCGGTCGGCTGGCGATGGTCGGCCCGAACGCCGATCAGGCCAGCGCCATGCTCGGGTGCTACTCGTTCCCGCTGCACGTCGGGTCCCAGTTTCCCGGCACCACACTCGGAGTGGACATCCCCACCCTGCTGGACGCCGTCCGGGCGCAGGGCTTCGATCCCGCCTACGCCCAGGGTTGCTCGGTGCTGGCCGGTAGCGATGCGGAATTCGCCGCAGCGGTCGAGCTGGCCGCCGCGAGCGACGTCTGCGTAGCCGTGCTCGGCGACCTGGCAGGCCTGTTCGGCCGGGGTACCTCCGGCGAGGGCTGCGATGTCGCGGACCTGTCGCTACCGGGGCGGCAAGCGGAGCTACTGGAGGCGTTGATCGCTACCGGGACACCGGTAATCCTGGTGCTGCTGGTCGGACGGCCGTACGACATCTCCCGGCAGGTCGACCGGCTCGCCGCCGTGATCTGCAGCTTCTTCCCTGGCCAGGAGGGTGGTGCGGCGGTCGCCGGAGTGCTCTGCGGCAACGTGAACCCGTCCGGCCGGTTGCCCCTCAGCTTTCCCGGGGCCGGGGCCGGCCAGCCCGCCACGTACCTGGCCGCACCGCTCGGCTCCCGTAACGAGGTGAGCAGCGTGGACCCGACACCGCTGTTCGCCTTCGGCCACGGCTTGTCCTACACCCCGACGTCCTGGTTGACGGCCTCGCTGACGCCCGACTCGCGCGGCGAGTGGCCGACCAATGGCACGGTCCGGGTCGAGGTGCCGGTGCACAACCCGCACGCTCGGCCAACTACCGAGGTGGTGCAGCTGTACCTGCACGATCCAGTGTCCGAAACTGTGCGCCCGGTAAAGCAATTGGTGGCCGCAGTTCGGGTTGATCTGGCGGCGGGCGAGACTCGGACGGCCTGCTTCATCCTGCACGCGGACCTGACGTCGTACACCGGCGTGGATGGCCGGCGGATCGTCGATCAGGGCGAGGTGGAGCTGCAGGTGGCAGCGTCCAGCGCGGAGGTCCGGCAGGTGCTGCGGTTGCGCATGGCCGGCCGGCGCCGCGAGATCGGCGCCGATCGAGTCCTGTCCCCTCACATCGAAGTCATCTGATGGCTGCGGCCAACCCCGTCCTGCCCGGGTTCCACCCGGATCCCTCGATCTGCCGGGTGGGCGCCGACTACTACCTGGTGACCTCGACGTTCGAGTACTTCCCCGGGCTGCCGGTGCACCACAGCCGTGACCTGGTGAACTGGCAACTGATCGGGCACGTCCTGGATCGCCCGACCCAGCTGGACCTGGACGGCGTCCGCAGTTCCGGAGGTCTGTACGCGCCGACCCTCCGCTGGCACGACGGCCTCTTCTATGTCGTCTGTACGCTCGTCGGCTCGCCCGAGGACCGACCCGGTGGGAACTTCGTGGTCACCGCAACCGACCCGGCCGGTCCCTGGTCGGAACCGGTCTGGCTGGGCGAGCCCGACAGCTTCGATCCTTCGCTGTACTTCGCCGACGGCGAGGCTTGGTTCTGCGCGACTCGGCCAAACCCGGCGAGCCCGGTGGCCGGCGGCACCGAGGTGTGGGTGCAGGCGTTCGACGTCGCCACGCTGTCTCTGGTCGGCCCGCAGACCGTGATCTGGCATGGCGCGCTGGTGGACGCGGTGTGGGCGGAAGCTCCGCACCTCTACCGGGTGCCGGACGGCGTCCTGCTGGTGATCGCCGAGGGTGGCACCGCCTTTCATCATGCGGTGACCTGCGCTCGCGCCGACCACGTGACCGGGCCGTACCGCAACGCACCGACCAACCCGGTGCTCACCCATCGGCACCTCGGCGAGCGCTACCCGGTGGTCGGAGCGGGTCACGCCGATCTGGTGGAGGCAGCCGACGGAACCTGGTGGGCGGTGGCACTGGCCATGCGAACCCGCTGGGCGGACGACGGTTACCACTATCCGATGGGCCGGGAGACGTTCCTGGCCGAGGTGCAGTGGGAAGACGGCTGGCCGGTGGTGAACCCCGGCATCGGGTCGCTGCGCGAACGGCAGCCGGGGCTCGGCGGTGCCCAGCCGTCGTCCGACTACGGGTACTCGGTGCGCGATGACTTCAGCCGGGACTCGCTCGGACCCGGGTGGTCGTTCGTCCGGACGCCGCGAGCGCCGATTGCCTCACTGACCGAGCGGCCCGGCTGGTTGGCGTTGCACCCGCAGCCGACCTCGATCGAGGACGTCGGGTGCCCGGCCTTCCTCTGTCGTCCGCAGGACTCCTGGGACTTCACCGCGTCCGGCGTGCTGGAATTCACCCCTCGGACCGAGTTCGACGTCGCCGGAATCGTGCTCCGGCAGAGCGAGGGCTTCTCGCTTCAGTTGCTGATCTCGGTGGACTCTGCCGGTCGACGGGTGGCCCGCGCGATCCGCCGGTTCGCCGGGGTCAACGAGGTGGCTGCGGTCGTCCCGGTCGCCGACGGGCCCTTGCACCTGTCGGTGGCCGGAGCCGGGCTGGAGTATCACCTCGCGGTGGACGACGTGTCGCTGGCGAAGCTCGACGGCCGTGGCCTCAGCAGCTCGGTGGCCGGCGGCTTCACCGGCACCATGCTCGGCCCCTACGCCCATGCTCCAGCCGGCTCTCCGATCGCCTACTGGAACTGGTTCGCGTACCGCGCGAATTGACTAGCTACTCAGCTGCTGACTGACTGTTAATCGACCGCGACGGTTCGAGAGGGATATTCGCCACCCTGTGGTGGCGCATCCGGACCCACTTCGGCACCTAGTCTGGATCCTCCATGACGCCGGAAGGAGCCGATGCGTGGATCGCGCCGAACTGGTCGCCTTCGTGCGACGCCATGGACTGGCCGTGGTGGCGACCCGAGGCCCGGCCGGGGACGCGCAGACGGCCGAGTACGGCGTCGCGATCACCGACGACGCCGAGTTCATCTTCGAGATCTCGATGCACTCCCAGAAGTACGCCAACATCGTGGGGTTTCCGCAGGTCGCCCTGGTGGTCGGTGGGTCGGAATCGGTCACCGTGCAGTCCGAGGGCATCGCCGATGTCCCTACCGACGCCAGCCGCGACCGTTGCCTGCGGGTCTACTTCCAGCAGTTCCCGACCGGCCGGGAGCGGGCGCTGGAGCCGGACATCACCCATGTCCGGATCCGGCCGCGCTGGGTACGGCTCCTCGACGACCGCCCCGGTTCATTCGGGATCCAGGAGATCCAGCTCGAGCACTGAGAGCGCGAAGTCTTCCCCTAGCCGCAGGCGAACATGATCGCTGAAGACTTGGCTGAAATAGACTGCGCGTGATAGCACCCGATTTCATACAGCCATCTCTTCAGCCATGCCCAGCGGCTGCGGATTCGGCTGCAGGCGCGGCTTCGGCTGGCCCGGCGCCCCTTACTGCGGCAGCTACGGCGTGAACGGTTCCGTACCTGCGGTGCAGCTGCCCGGCTACCGCCTGGTACGCGCTTGGGTCGACCGGCAGCAGCCACTGCTTGATCCGGGCCACCCGTCCGACATCGAGACCGATGTCAGACAGCATCTCGTCGATCTGATGCATCGAGAACGGGATGACGTTGGTCCCTAGCGAATGCTTGCCCTCGGTCCGCTCGTCCGTCCAGCGCAGACGCTCCTGCACCTGAGCCCGACGGAATTCCACCGGTGGCAATGTCATCGCACCGCCGAGGTAGTCGGCCAGCCACAGGGCACCCACCTCAGCGCCCAGCGGGCTGAAGAAC
>DATINJ010000202.1:0-7726 GCA_035474375.1 Kineosporiaceae bacterium
TACAACGACGTCTTCGAGGCAGCCGTGGAACTCACTGCCGGCCTCTCCCCTGCCGAGAGGGAAGCCGTGTTCGGAGGTACCGCGCAGCGCGTTTACGATCCGCCGATCGACCATCCAGCCTCATCCAATTGACGCCGAGGATGGAATCAGTGCTCGGTCCCCTGGCCATCGGTACCAGGTGAACCAGGTCGGCGTTTGGCCCACGAACTGACCCTAGTTCGCTCGGCTTCCCGTCCATCTGCCGTGATCATGCACTTGGGAGGCGCGTCAGCGCCGGCGTGCCCTCGCCTGAAGAGCAACCGTGCATGATCACGGCGTTTGGTCACGGGTGCCGTGATGGCTTAACTCACCGGCCTTGATGATCACGGCAGAGGTTTGGGCGGGGCCGAACAAGCCAGCAGTCTCCCTGCGGCGATCTTGGCTTTGCCGCCGGTCAGCCGCCGGTCAGCCGCCGGTCAGCGGCCGGTCCGGGCGTAGCGGGCGGTGCATAGCGGGGCGAACACGGCAAGGATGACGGCGATCCAGATCAGGGTCGCGGTGACCGGATGTTCCAGCGGCCAGGCTCCGTTCGTCGGTGCTCCGGGATTTCCGAACAGGTTCCGGACGGCGGCGCTGGCCGCGCTGATCGGGTTCCAGTCCGCGATCAACCGCAGCCAGCCGGGCATTCCGGTGGTCGGCACGAAGACGTTCGACACCATGCCCAGCGGCAGCACCAAGATCGAGGCCTGGCCGGCCGCCTCTTCCTTGCCCAACAGTTGGCCGAGGTACATGCCGACCCAGGTCATCGCGAACTGAAACAGCACCAGCAGAGCCAGCGCGGCCAGGGCCCGGATCGCGCCGTCCCGGATTCGCCAGCCGACCGCGAGACCGCACAGCATCATCACGACGAAACCCACCATCGCGTAGAGGCTGGTGGCGATGGCCTGGCCGGCTGGGATCGCGGACCGGCTGATCGGCAGTGAGCGGAACCGATCCACGATGCCCCGATCGGTGTCTCGAGCGATCGACACCATCGAGGGGATGATGTTGAAAGCCATGGTGACGAGCAGGCCCGGGATCAGGAATTCGCGATAGTCGGCGGAACCGGCCGCCGAACCCGGCAATTGGATCGCCGCGCCGAAGATGTAGCCGAAGATCAGAACCAGCACGGCGGGCGCGGCCAGCACCATGACAATGGACGCCGGATCGCGCCGCACCGTGATGACCAATCGTTCGGCCGCCGCGAGGGCATCGGTGATCGGTCGGGTCTGTGTCATGCGGCGTCCTTCACGGTCGGTCCGGTGGTCAGGCGGAGGAAGACCTCGTCCAGGGTGGGACGGCGAATCCCGGCGTCCACTACCGGAACACCGGCGTTGTCCAGGTGCCGGACGAGTTCGGGGAGGGTGAGTGCCCCGGCCGGGACGGCGGCGCTGACCCGTCGGGTATCGCTGTCAATGCTCGGTTCGGCGGTCGCCCAGCGCGCGAGGACCGAGGCTGCGGTGGGCAGATCGGCCGGGCCCGCGACGACGACGTCTACCCGGGTGCCGATCCGATCCTTCAGTTGCTGCGGGCTGCCCTCGGCGACGGTTCGCCCGGCATCGATGATTACCACCTCATCGGCCAGCGCGTCGGCCTCGTCCAGGTATTGCGTGGTGAGCAGGACGGTGCTGCCCTGGCTAGCGAGTTCCCTTGCAGTTGACCATATTTCGGTGCGGCTGCGAAGGTCGAGCCCGGTGGTGGGCTCGTCCAGGAACAGCACTGGAGGGTCGACGACCAGGCTGGCGATCAGGTCGAGTCGCCGGCGCATCCCGCCGGACCAGGTCTTGACCGGCCGATTCGCCGCCTCGGTCAAGGCGAACCGCTCCAGCAGTTCGCTCGCCCGCGCTCGGGCACCGCGCCGTCCGAGATGATGCATCAAGCCGAGGATGAACAAGTTGTCCTGCCCGGTGAGGTTGTCGTCCACGGCGGCATGCTGGCCGGCCAGGCCGATCCGTCGGCGCACCTGGAGGGGCTGGCTGGCGACGTCGAATCCGCAGATCTCGGCGCGGCCGTCGTCCGGCCGGCAGAGGGTGGCGAGAATTCGGATCGCCGTGGTCTTCCCCGCACCGTTGGGGCCCAGCAGGGCGCAGATGGTTCCTGCCGCGACCTGAAGATCGAGCCCTCGCAGTGCGTGTACCGGCCCGAATGATCGGGTCAGTCCGGTTGTCTCGATCACGTTCATGCTTCCTCCACTCGCCCTAGAACCCGTCTGCGATCAACGTTCGCAGTAGCACTGTATCAAATTGCGATCACCGTTCGCAGTAATTTCTGAGCGCCTGACGGCAGGGCGCCGAGTGACAAGATGGCGAGATGCCTGAACCCGAGCGGCCGCCGCTGTCGATCTGGCAGCGTCCCGAGCGAGCAGGGCGTGGACCGGCGCCGGAACACAGCCGGGCCTCGATCGCGGCGGCCGGCCTAGCCGTCGCCGATGCCGAAGGGCTGGCCGCAATCACCATGCGCCGGGTGGCGACGGCGATCGGGACGGCGCCGGCGTCCCTGTACCGCTACGTGGCAAACCGTGACGAGTTGACCGCCTTGATGGCGGATGCGGCGCTCTCCGAGATGCCCCTCACCGATCTGCCGACCGACGCCGGTTGGCGGGCCGACGTCCTGACCCTGGCCGAGCGACTGCGAGCGCTCTACCGCCGTCACCCCTGGCTGCTCGACCTGATGATGAGACCGGGCCCCGCCATGCTTGGCCCGGCCGCCGTCGACTATCTGGAGGGCGGTGTTGCGGCGCTCTCCGAACTGGACGCTCCGGCCCGGACCAAGTTGGAGGCGGTATCCGTGCTGACCGGCATGGTGAGCATGTTCGTCAAGGACGAGTTGGGCGCCGGCAACGTGTCGGAGCAAGCGCAAGCGGCGAACGCGGCCTACCTCGGATCGATCGTGGCCGCAGGGAACCACCCGCATCTGGCCGCGGTGATGATGCAGGCCGCAGCCGACCCGACGGCAGGCGGTGCACCGGACCCAGGCCAGATCTTCAAGCGGTTGGTCGTGGGTGTGATGTCGGGCCTGCTGGCCCCGCCCGCTCTGCCTTGAACGGGTCGCGACGCCTGACCGCAGGCGGGGATACCGTTTAGCGAGTGAATGACATGAATTGGGAAGCCCAGCGCACGTCCTTCGGGGATCTCGCGACCGACTATGACGTTTACCGACCGGACTGGCCGGCCGCCACCGCTGCGTGGCTCACCGGCACCGAACCCGGCGGGCCGCTTGCCGCCAACGGGCCGCTCGACGTCCTCGATCTGGGAGCCGGCACCGGAAAACTGACCAGCACCCTGGCGGCCGCCGGTCATCGGGTGACGGCGGTCGACCCGAGCGAGGGCATGCTGGCCGTGCTGGCCGGTTCACTGCCGCAGGTGCGCGCCGTCCTCGGCACGGCCGAGCGGCTGCCTCTCGATGACGCCAGCTTCGACGTCGTCACCGTCGCCCAGGCCTGGCACTGGCTGGACCAGGACGCCGCTGCCGCCGAGTGCGCCCGAGTGCTACGCCCGGGTGGGTTGCTCGGTATCGGTTGGCATCGGCGCTCGCCGGCCGCCGGATCCTGGGTCGATGAGCTGGAAGAACTGACCGGTGACCCGGAGTACCGCAACCGGGATGCCATCGTCCGCCGCTCAAATTTGCAGCTCCCGCCGCCCTTCGAGCAGGTGCAGCGAGCCGCCTTCGACTATCCGCTGGAGCTGACTCCGCGCAGCCTCGCGGGAGTCGCCTCCACCTGGTCGTACGTCGCCACCCGGGACGACCGGGACCAGGTATTGGCGGCCGTCGAGCAGCTTGGTCGCCGAGTTGCCGGCAACGCCGGAACGCTGGTCTTTCCGCACGTCACCCACTGCTATCGAGCGCACCGATAGCCGGTCACCCGGTCGGCGCCCTTCAGTTCGGCCCAAAAGCTGCCGATGGGCTGACATGGCCGACGCCCGCACGCTGCACCTGTTGCGGCGTGCCACCTACGGGCCTACCCCGGCGTCGATCATCCAGGCCACCAGGCTCGGCCGGCGGGCCTGGCTGGATCGGCAGCTCGCCCCGACGACCATCGCTGATCCGGCGATGGACCTGCTGCTGCAGCGGTTCCCGGAACTCAACTGGTCGATCTCCAAAGTGCTCACCGAGTATGCCGGGAAGGTCGGAACCTGGGATGTGATGCTGCAGCTCAGCCGGGCCACGGTGGCCCGGGCGATCTGGAGCGAGCGACAACTGTTCGAGGTGATGGTCGAGTTCTGGTCCAATCACCTGAACGTCACCAACCCGTCCAGCGAGGTCTGGGACAGCCGGGCGCACTACGACCGAACCGTGATCCGCAAGCACGCGCTTGGGTCCTTCGACGACCTGCTGGTCGCTGCCACCCAGCACCCGGCGATGCAGCACTACCTCGACAACGCCTCCTCGACCAAGGCGCACCCGAACGAGAACCACGGGCGGGAACTGCTGGAGCTGCATACCGTGGGAGTGGACGCCGGATACACCGAGTCGGACGTGCGAAACAGCGCGCGGATCCTCACCGGGCTCACCGTCGACGATCGCAGTGGCGGCGCCCTCTACCTGCCCGAGCGGCATTACGTGGGTCCGGTGCAGGTCCTCGGATTCAGCCATCCGAACTCCACCGCGGCCGGCGGGCACGAGGTCGCCGTGGCGTACCTGCGTTGGTTGGCCCGGCAGCCGGCGACTGCCGCCTTGATCGTTCGCAAGCTCGCCGTCCGATTCGTCTCTGACACCCCACCGGCCTCGCTGGTGACCGCCCTGACCGCAACCTATTTGGCGCACGACACGGCAATCGTGCCGGTACTGCGTCAATTGTTCGCCTCTGCCGAATTCGCCGCCGCAGCCGGGCAGAAGGTGCGCCGTCCCTACGAAGACCTGGTGGCCACCGTCCGAGTGCTCGGGCTGAAGCCGGACCTGAAGGGAACGGTCGGGATCGAGGCGCTGCACTGGACGTTGATCGACATGGGTCATGGGCCGCTGGCCTGGAGCCCGCCCAACGGATACCCGGACGTCGCGGTGGCCTGGCAGTCAGCGGCCGGCACGTTGGCTCGGTGGAACGCGCACCTCAGCATCGCGGCCGGTTGGTGGCCTAAGACGTTGACCGGTCCGGCCTTGACCACGATGGTGCCGAAGCAACGCCCGGCCACCTATGGCGCGCTGCTCGATGTGCTGTCCACCCGGTTGCTTCAGCGCTCGCTCCCGGCCCGGCAGAAGACCGCCATCTGCCGGTTCCTGTCCGATGAGTGGACGACGATCACCCCGACCGCGGCACTACCCAAGGACAGCATCGCGCTCGGCTGGCGACTGCCGTTCGTGGTCGCCCTGCTGCTCGACTCACCACAGCACGCGATCCGATGAATCCCGCTGCCGCGAGCTATCCGAAGCCTCCGGCTATTCCCCTGCTCGACCGCCTGCCGACGTCGACCAGGCCTGACCCCGAGGTGGATCCGTGACCGTTCCAGAGACCGATGGACTGCCACGGATCGTCCGACCATGCGGCTGCCCCGAGGGTGAAGAGCAGTCTGCGGGCCTCAGCCGGCGGACCCTGCTGCGTCGGATGGCCACTGCCGGGGCGCTCGGTGCCGCGCTCACCGTGGCAGAGGGGTTGGGCCCCAACGCGCGCTACGCGTTCGCTGCCCCCACCACTTACACCGGTGACGTGCTCGTCGTCCTTTCGTTGCGCGGTGGTTTCGACGGGCTGAATGCGATCGTGCCGATCGGTGACCCCGGGTACGCTGCCGCCCGGCCCGGCATCGGGATCAAGGCCGGTGCGCTGATCCCGGCCGGCGGCATCTTCGGTCTGCATCCCGCACTCCTGCCGCTGAAACCGTTCTGGGACGCCGGAACTTTCGGCGCCGTCCACGCGGTCGGGCAACCGTCGCCGTCCCGCTCGCACTTCTCCGCGATGGAGGAGCTGGAACGGGCCGCCCCCGGTTCGTCGTTGCGCAGCGGCTGGTTGGACCGGACCATCGGCCTACGCCCGGCCGGGACCGCCTTCCAATCTGCCCAGGTCGGCTCCACCCAGGTAGCGTCGGCGCTGGCCGGGCCCAACCCAGAACTGTCGATGCGCACGATCGAGAGCTTCGATCTGGGCGGGGCCTGGGACACCGCCCAGCGCACGCTCTGGAAGAAGACCCTCACCTCAATGTATGCCGGTGCTCCGGCCGCAGTGGCGGGCCCGGCGATGACCGCGCTGGGGGCCACGATGACGACGTCCACCATCGCGGCGCAGACCTACGTTCCAGCCAACGGCGCCAGCTACCCGACCGACTCCAATCTCGGCACCGCACTGCACGACGTCGCCCGGTTGATCAAGCAGAAGGTCGGGCTGCAAGTGGCCTGCGTCGACGAGGGCGACTGGGACATGCACGCCGGGATGGGTACCGCCGACACCGGCTGGATGTTCGACCACCTGACCGAATTAGCGCAGGCGCTCGCCGCTTTCGCTACCGATCTCGGGCCGCTGATGGACGGCGTCACGGTGGTGACGCTCTCTGAGTTCGGTCGCCGGGTGGCCGAGAACGGCTCTGGCGGGGTCGACCACGGGCATGGCAACGCGGTGTTGATGCTCGGTGGTGGGATCGATGGTGGGAAGGTCCACGGTCGCTGGCCCGGTCTGGAAGCGACCGACCTGGTGGACGGTGATCTAGCGGGGACGACCGACTACCGCCTGGTGCTCGGCGAGATCCTGGCCAACCGCTGCGGGGTCAGCTCGCTGACCGAGGTCTTCCCCGGTCTCTCCGGGACCCCGCTCGGCGTGACCAAACCGCTGAGCTGACAGCTCTTTGGCCCCTGGATCTGGCAGGGTGCCGACAACCGGGCAAGATAGGCCGGTGGCAAACCGGAGAAGGATCGACTCAGCTGATGGCACGGCCGCCGTGCGCGGCTGGCTGGCGGACTCGCAGGCGCTGGACCGGCCGATGTTGGCAACCGCCGTCAGGTTCACTCTGGAAGAACTGGCCGCCAGGGCTCCCGGGCCCACCACCGAGGTCCGGGTGCCGCCGTTCGGAGCTGTCCAGTGCTTGCCCGGTCCGAGGCATACCCGGGGCACTCCACCGAACGTCGTCGAGACCGATGCCCAGACCTGGCTGAGCCTCGTATTCGGCCGGATGACCTGGGACGATGCCGTTGCGACAGGGAAGGTGCGGGCCAGTGGCCAGCGGGCGGATCTGTCCGAGGTGCTCCCCCTGACCGGTCTGGTCGATCCGCAGTCGCTACCGTCAACCTCGTGAGCGAGCAGAAGGACGACGATCTGGTGGCGGGCGACGCGGTTGTGAGTGATGGCGTGGCGGACGACGCGGTTAAGGGCGACGCGGTTGTGAGTGACGGCGTCGCGGGCGCCGCGGTTGCGGGTGACGCGGTTGTGAGTGACGGCGTCGCGGGTGACGCGGTTGAGGGCGACGTCGTGGCGGGCGATGGTGTCGGGGGTGTGGACGGCGCGGGTGTGGACGGCGCGGGTGTGGACGGCGCGGGTGTGGACGGCGCGGGTGTGGACGGCGCGGCAACGCCGGTGGCGCCCTCGAAGCAGCTGCGACTGCGGCGAGCCCCCCGCTACGGAGCGTTCGGCTTTACCGGCATGTTTGTCGGCATCGTGATCGGAGTCGTCCTGGCGCTGTCCTTCCCAGTGGCGTCCAATTACTCGACGCAGACCATCGTCGGCTACTTCGCCGCGATCTTTGGTCTGATCGGAGGGGTGCTCGGGCTCGGCGTGGCGGTACTGGTCGAA
>DATINJ010000203.1:0-9792 GCA_035474375.1 Kineosporiaceae bacterium
TACCAGGTGCACACCCAGCACGAGGGCCAGGACCGGGCGATCACCTTCATCGACACCCCGGGTCACGAGGCGTTCACCGCCATGCGTGCTCGTGGTGCGAAGGTCACCGACATCGCGATCCTGGTGGTCGCGGCGGACGACGGTGTGATGCCGCAGACCATCGAGGCGTTGAACCACGCTCAGGCGGCCGACGTCCCGATCGTCGTGGCGATCAACAAGGTGGACAAGGAAGGCGCCAACCCGGACAAGATCCGGCAGCAGCTGACCGAGTACAACCTGGTCGCCGAGGAGTACGGCGGCGACACGATGTTCGTCGAGGTCTCCGCCAAGCAGCGGCTCAACTTGGACGGTCTGCTGGAGGCGGTGCTGCTCACCGCGGATGCCTCCCTGGACCTGCGGGCGAACCCGGACAAGGACGCTCGCGGTGTGGCGATCGAGGCCAACCTCGACCGCGGCCGTGGTCCGGTGGTGACCGTGCTGGTGCAGTCCGGTTCGCTGCACATCGGTGACTCGATCGTCGCCGGCACCGGCTACGGCCGGGTCCGGGCGATGCTCGACGAGCACGGTGAGGCGGTCGAGGTGGCTACGCCGTCCCGGCCGGTCATGGTGCTCGGTCTGACCTCGGTCCCCGGCGCCGGTGACACCTTCCTGGTGGCTCCGGACGACCGGACGGCCCGGCAGATTGCCGAGAAGCGGGAAGCGATCGAGCGGAACGCCGCCCTGGCCAAGTCGCGCAAGCGGATCAGCCTGGAGGACTTCACCAAGGCCCTCGAGCTGGGCAAGGTCGAGACGCTCAACCTCATCCTCAAGGGCGACGGCGCTGGATCGGTCGAGGCTCTGGAAGATGCGTTGCTGCAGATCGACGTCGGCGAAGAGGTCGAGCTGCGGATCATCGACCGTGGCGTCGGTGCGATCACGAAGAACAACATCAACCTGGCGGTCGCATCAAACGCGATCATCGTCGGCTTCAACGTGAAGTCGGAGGGTCAGAACGCGGAGTACGCCGACCGCGAGGGCGTCGACATCCGCTACTACCCGGTCATCTACCAGGCGATCGACGAGATCGAGGCTGCTCTGCGCGGGCTGCTCAAGCCCGAGTTCGAAGAGGCTCAGCTCGGCACCGCCGAGGTCCGCGAGGTGTTCCGGTCCAGCCGGTTCGGGAACATCGCCGGGTGCATCGTCCGGAGCGGGGAGATTCGCCGGAACAGCAAGGCTCGGGTGCTTCGCGCCGGGGTCGTGATCGGCGACAACCTCACCATCGAGTCGCTCAAGCGGTTCAAGGACGACGCGACCGAGGTCCGCGAAGGGTTCGAGTGTGGTATCGGGCTGGGGTCGTTCAACGACATCAAGCCCGAGGACACGATCGAGACCTTCGAGATGCAGGAGAAGCCGCGAATCGAGAAGAAGCGCGACTAGAGCACGGCTGATGTGGGGCGGTGCCTGCCTCGTGCAGGCGCCGCCCCGCGCCCGTCTCATCTCCCAACGGCGCTATCTCAGCGGTGATCATGCACGGTTGCGCCGCCAGCAGGGGGGCAACCGTGCATGATCACCGGTAGTTGGAGGAGAACCTCAGCATGTACGTAGGATCTTTGACGCTGGATTTGTTGCTCGGTGATGTGCATTCGTTGAAGGAGAAGCGCTCGCTGGTCAAGCCGGTGGTCGCCGAGCTGAAGCGTAAGTTCGAGGTCAGCGCGGCCGAGACGGGCAACCAGGAGTTGCACCGCCGGGCCGAGGTCGGGGTCGCGATCGCTGCCGCCGACGCCGCGCATTGCCGCGCGGTCCTGACCGCCTGCGAGGAACTCGTCGCCGGCCGCCCGGAACTCGAGCTGCTCGCCGCACGTCTGCGGGTGTGGGGCGAAGACGACGATTGAGCCGATCGGAACCGGACGGTACCGAACGGAACGCACAAGTCTGATCAAGTACTGAGAACTGATGAAGTACTGAGAACAAGGTGGGACGGACGATGACGGACACGGCACGAGCGCGGAAGCTGGCAGACCGGGTGCGCGAGGTAGTGGCCGAGGCCCTGGAGAAGCGAATCAAGGATCCGCGGCTGGGCTTCATCACGGTCACCGATGCTCGGGTGACGGGCGATCTACAGCACGCGACGGTCTTCTACACCGTGTTCGGTGACGACGAGGACCGCGCTTCCACGGCTGCGGCGCTGGAGAGCGCCAAGGGTGTGCTGCGCTCGGAGGTCGGCAAGCGCACCGGAATCCGGCTCACCCCCTCGCTGGAGTTCATCGCCGATGCCCTGCCGGAGACGGCAGCACACATGAACGACCTGCTCGCGGTGGCGTCGCAGCGGGATGCCGCGGTGGCGGCGCTGGCGAATGGTGCCAGCTACGCGGGCGATCCGGACCCGTATCGCAAGCCGGTCGTCGCCTCGGACGAGGACGACGAGGACGAAGACGAAGATCAGGTGGACGACGCCCAGGAGCCCGAAGCCGGTGGCTCGGCGACCGGCGAGCCGACTCCTTGATCAAGGGCCCGCCGGCCAGAACCGCACCGAGCGGTTTGGTGATCGTTGACAAGCCGCCCGGGATGACCTCGCACGACGTGGTGGCCCGGGTTCGCTCGCTGGCCGGTACCCGCCGGGTCGGGCATGCCGGCACCTTGGATCCGATGGCCACCGGCGTGCTGGTGATCGGCGTCGAACGCGCCACTCGGTTGCTCACCTACCTGGTCGGTGCCGACAAGTCGTATCAGGCCACAATCCGGCTCGGGATCAGCACGGTGACCGACGACCGCGAGGGCGAGATCGTCGCCCAGCCCGGTCTGGAGGGGGCCGATCTCGCCACGATCGACGCCCAGGCGGCTGGGCTCCGGGGTGCGATCCAGCAGGTCCCGAGCTCGGTCAGTGCGATCAAGGTGGACGGCCGGCGATCCTATGCCCGGGTCCGGGAAGGCGAAGACGTCGTCCTGGCGGCCCGTCCGGTGACCGTGCACCGGTTCGCCGTGCTGAGCGCCAAGCCTGAGATCCAGGACGGCGTCCCGGTGGTCGATGTCGAGGCCGAGGTGGTCTGCTCGTCCGGGACCTACGTGCGGGCGCTGGCCCGCGACCTGGGTACCCGACTGGGCAGCGCCGGGCATCTCACCTCGCTGCGGCGTTCTCGGGTCGGCCCGTACGGGATCGAGCGCGCGCACACCCTGGAAGCGCTGACCGCCGAATTCGAGATCCTGCCGATCGCGGAAGCCGCCCGAGCCGCCTTCGCCGTCCGCGAACTGTCCGCGGACGAGGCCCGGAAGCTGGCGCACGGCCAGCGACTGGAAGCCAGCGAGCAGGGGCCCGCCCCGGTCGCGGCCTTCGCCCCGGACGGCACCCTGGTGGCGCTGATCACCGACGCCGGTCTGACTGCTCGCCCGCTCGTCGTCCTCACCGGCTGACAGCGGCGTTGGGTTTGCCGTCGACGGTGGCTAGTCGGCCCCGGTGACAGTTATTGTCGCCAATGACTTCCTTACCCAACCGTAGGCGGGTGGCCTGAGCTGGTGCCCGAACTTCGGATCGCTCTGCTGACCTATTCCACCCGACCGCGCGGAGAAGTGGCGCACACCCTCGCGCTGGCCGAGGCGCTGGCCCGAGCCGGGCAGGACGTCACGGTCTGGGCCCTGGCCGACGGTGGCGACACCGAACTCTTCCGGCCGGTCGATCCCGCAGTGCGGGTGTGCATCGTTCCGGTTCCGCCGGCCGATGATGAGGTCGCGAACGGAGCCGAGAACAGCGCTGCGGACCCGATCGACGAGCCGGACACCGGCGCCTACCTACGACGGTCGATCGCCGCCCTGTCCGCAGCCTTCGCTGGTTCGAAAGCCAGCGAGATTTCAGGTTTTGACGTCGTCCATACCCAGGACTTCCTCACCGCCAACGCCGTACCCGGTCGGATCCGGACCGTGCACCACCTGAACCAATTCACCATCCCGGAACTGGTCGCCGCGCACGAACGGGCCCTGGTGGAGCCCGCTGCCCACATCTGCCTGTCGCCGACGATCGCTGCGGAGCTGGCCGTGGGCTGGGGGCGCAGCGCCGACGTGATCTCCAGCGGGGTGGACGCCGCCCGGTTCACGGCGGCTGCCGGCGATCATCCGGACGCCGTCGAACAGCGGCGCTACTGGACCGACCGGTTCGGCGACTATGTCTTGACGGTGGGCGGGATCGAGCCGCGGAAGGGCACCCTGGAGCTGGTTCGGGCGATGGCTCGGGTGCGCCGGCGTCGACCGGGCACCCGGTTGGTGATCGCTGGTGACGATTCCCGGCTCGACTACGCGCACTACCGCCGGGATGTCCAGGCCTTGGCCGCCCGGCTGCGGGTCGAACCGGAGATGCTGGGTCCGGTGCCGCATGCGCAGCTACCGAGCCTGGTGGCGGCCGCCGGAGCACTCGCCGTCCCGGCGGTTCAGGCCGGGGCCGGTCAGGCCGCCCTGGAGGCACTGGCGGCCGGGGTGCCGGTAGTGACCCGGGACCTGCCCGCGTTCCACGAGCTCTTCGGGGGTGTCGTGCAGTTCGCCGACCTGGGGGACGGCAGCAGCGGCGAGGTCGCCGCCGGACTGGCCGGCCAACTGGTGACAGCTCTGGAAAGTCGGGTCGGCCGGCCGAAGGCGGCCGAGACGGAGCCGGGGCCGAGCCGCCGGGACGCCGGTCGGGCGCTCGCCGCCCAGCAGGGTTGGGACGGCGCCGCAGCCGCGCACCTAGCCCTCTACCGCCGTTTGATCAGCGAGGGCACGGCGATCGGGACGCGTCGGTAGTGGCTGTACGGCCGGAGAACGATGGCCGACCGAAACCGCGCCGACTGGAGAACCAGCAACTGAAGTAGTGAACCGGCTCGTGACTCAGAGTGACCGAACGAGGTCAGTCGCGGGTTGGTGGAGCGCCGTTGTCATCCCGCTTTGCCGCCTGCGCGCAGGGCCAAACGGTTCCGCAAACTACGCAGAAACCGCCGCCGCTAGCGTGCGCGAAGCGAGAGGTACTCGAGGTGCCCTGGGCCAGCATCGGAGCCCGCCCAGCGACCGAACGGGGGTCGGGAAGGCTGCCCGCTGAAGACTTTGTAGACTGCACGTCACTATCCAATCACAGGTAGTCATGAGCATGTAATGAAGCTCTCATGACAAGAGCAGATTTCACCACATCGGAGCACCAACTGCTGCACTGAAATACCGCTTGCCAGGTAACGATGCGATCCACTACCTCATCGGCGCAGGTCACCGGTTGATGATGAGCCGAAGGGGTAGCGAACGTTTACGTTGCGTGGCCTGGCACAGTTGGTACGTGCAGCAGAGCGAGCCGGTTCAGCGTTGGAGCGATCTGCGCGACGTCCCCGTGAATTTCGGGCCGTCCGCAGTGACGATCGGCAACTTCGACGGCGTCCATCGTGGGCACCATGCGGTGCTCAAAGAGGTGGTCGATCGGGCTCGGGCCGCCGGGCTGCGCGCGGTGGCGGTCACCTTCGACCCGCACCCGCTGGCCGTGCTCTATCCGGACCGGGCGCCGCAGCCGCTCTCGACCACGGCGCACAAGCTGGAACTGCTGGCCGCGGCCGGTCTCGACGCCGTCCTGGTGATGCCGTTCACCCACGAGCTGGCCGAATGGAGCCCGCGGCGCTTCGTTCAGGAGACGCTGGTCGACGCGCTCCACGCCAAGCAGGTCGTGGTCGGCGGCGATACCCGGTTCGGGCATCGCAACAGCGGGGACGTCGGCACCTTGCGCGAACTCGGGACCGAACTCGGCTTCAGCGTCCAAGTGGTCGCTGACCTCGGCCGCCAGGGCGCGGAGCGACGCTGGTCGTCCACCTGGGTCCGGGAACTGGTCGCGGCCGGAGACGTTGCCGCCGCGGCGGAGGTCCTCGGCCGCCCGCACCGGGTCACCGGCACGGTCGTGCACGGCGACCACCGCGGTCGAGAGATGGGCTACCCGACAGCGAATCTGGCCGCCGATGCGGTCGGCGCGGTTCCGGCGGACGGGGTCTACGCGGGGTGGCTGGTCCGTCCGGAGACCGCCGACGGCGGCGACATCGGTCCGCAAGGCCCGGTGGAGCACTTGCCGGCCGCCATCTCGGTCGGCACCAATCCGACCTTCGAGGGACGCCGCGACCGCCGGGTAGAGGCCTACGTGCTGGACCGGACCGACCTGGACCTGTACGGCGAAGTGGTGGCCGTCGAGTTCGTCGAGCGCCTCCGGCCGACCTTGCGGTTCGACGGGATGGAGCCCTTGATGGAGCAGATGGCCCTCGACGTCGCCCGCTGTCGTGAGGTCCTCGGCGTCAGCACCGGGGTGTGACCGGGCCCGAAGGTGTGGCCAGCCCTGACGGTGTGGCCAGCCCTGACGGTGTGGCCGGGTCCGACGCTGTGGCCGGGCCCGACGGCACCTCCCGCCGGGGCGCCGAGGAATGGTTCGTGCGGCATGGGTTGCCCTGGTTCATTGATCGCGAAGATGCCCGAATCGCCCGGTTGCTTACGGCTCGGCCGTTTTGGTTGGCGCTGGCCGGGATCGTCGTGCTGTCGGTGGCGGTCGGCGGGATCGTGTTCGCCGCCGCTGTCGGCGCGACGGACACGACGACCGCCGCGGCGGCCGGCACCGGTGTGGTGACCGCGCTCTGGATGACCGGCGTGCTGGCCGCCGGCTACGCCCTGACCACTTTGCGGGCGTGGGGGATCGCTCGCTGGGCGGCCCGCCGGGCGCTCGGCGATCTCGGCCTGGTGGTGCCGTTGGTGACTCGGGCACTGCCCTTGCTGCTGCTGTTCACCACGTTCCTCTTCATCAACACCGAGGTCTGGCAGGTGGCCTCGGAGCTGGAGCGCAGCCTGCTCTGGGCCACCGTGTTGCTGTTCTCCGCCGTCGGTGTCGGCTTCCTGCTCGGTCAATTGCCGGAGGAAGTGCGCAAGGTGGTGGCGCAGGTGAAAGCCGGTGGCCTCGCCGATGCCTGCCGGGACACCCCGTTCGAGGGCGTGGCCCGTGACCTCGGCGACCGCATCGATGGGGTTTCGCTGTCCAGCCGGCAGCGGGCGAACTTGCTGCTGGTGCTGCTGATCGCGCAGGCCGTCCAGGTGCTGCTGCTGGCGGCCGCGGTGTTCGGCTTCTTCCTGGCGTTCGGGATCGTGGCGATCGGCCCGAACATCATCGAGCTCTGGACTACAACGAAACCGGAACCGGTGCGCCTGTTCAACTCGTTCGAGATCGATGGCTGGGTGAGCAACCAGTTGTTCCAGGTCTCGGTTTTCCTGGCCGCCTTCTCCGGGCTCTACTTCACCGTCTACGCGGTGTCCGATGCGACCTACCGGGAGCAGTTCTTCACCCGGATCAGCCGCGACCTGGAGCGGGCGATCGGCGTCCGGGCGGTTTACCAGTCGATGCCCGAGGACTGATCAGCTCGTTCTCGCCAAGATCGCCAGCTTCGCCCGCATTTGGGCCGATAAAGGGCACGAGGTCGGGCACGATTGGCGATCACTCAAGCTTGTGGAGATCACCAAGGTGATCAAGCTGGCGGCCCGTGTCAGGTTGTGCGTGATCACGAGCGGGGAGTCACGATTCGGTTGTGACCAGGTGCGCTGATAACATGAGGTCGCCGTCAGATCGGCCGCGGACCATGTAAGAGCCCGGGTGGACAAGCCCCGGTGCGCCGCGCAGCGAATTTCGAGAGGATCACAGTGGCACTCGACGCCGCAGTTAAGAACCAGATCATTGCCGAGTACGCAACGGCCGAGGGTGACACCGGTTCCCCCGAGGTCCAGATCGCGATGCTCACCCGGCGCATCAAGGACCTCACCGAGCACCTGAAGGAGCACAAGCACGACCACCACAGCCGGCGTGGCCTGCTGTTGCTGGTCGGCCAGCGCCGTCGGTTGCTCAAGTACATCCAGAAGACCGACATCACCCGCTACCGGTCGCTGATCGAGCGTCTCGGACTGCGTCGCTAGCACCTCAGGCCGTGACCGGAATCTTCCGGTCACGGCCGCTTCGGTGGTGGCGAAGTGCGCAATCGCCCTACGTCCCACCGCAGCACCCGAAACACCGCAACACCCGCAAGGCCCGAAACACCGCATCATCCGATGAGCACGAGGCTCGCTGAACATCAGCGAGCGACAACCAGGAGTGGTCGCCGAGAGCTGGCATCGGTCCTCGGTAGTGGCCTCCGGACCAGCCCGCTAGTACCGGCAGATGCCGCTAGCGCAGGCAGAACCGTGGGTCTCGATCGAAGACCGGGCATTGCGACGGCTCGCGCACCACTCCTGCCAACCTGGGAAGCCAGACGGGCTCCCAGCGATGAACAGGAGAGTGACCCTTGGAGGGTCCAGAAATCACCGCCGCAGAAGCCGTTATCGACAACGGTTCGTTCGGTACCCGCATTGTCCGATTCGAGACGGGCCGCCTTGCCAAGCAGGCCGCCGGATCGGTTTCCATCTACCTCGACAACGACACCATGCTGTTGTCGGCCACGACCGCCGGGAAGTACCCGAAGGACCACTTCGACTTCTTCCCGCTGACGATCGATGTCGAGGAGCGGATGTACGCCGCCGGGAAGATCCCCGGCTCGTTCTTCCGTCGTGAAGGTCGGCCCAGCACCGAGGCCATCCTGACCTGCCGGCTGATCGACCGCCCGCTGCGCCCGACCTTCGTCAAGGGCCTGCGCAACGAGGTCCAGGTCGTCGTCACCGTGCTTTCGCTCAACCCGGACGACCTGTACGACGTGATCGCCATCAACGGCGCCTCGCTGTCCACGCAGATCTCCGGCCTGCCGTTCTCCGGCCCGATCGGTGGCGTCCGGGTGGCGCTCATCGACGGCCAGTGGGTCGCCTTCCCGCGGCACTCCGAGCTGGAGCGCGCGGTCTTCGACATGGTCGTGGCCGGCCGGGTGGTCACCGCCGCCGACGGCACGCAGGACGTCGCGATCATGATGGTCGAGGCCGAGGCCACCGACGGTTCCTGGAACCTGATCAAGGACCAGGGCGTCGCCGCGCCGACCGAGGAGGTCGTCGCCGCCGGGCTGGAGGCGTCCAAGCCGTTCATCGCCGCGCTCTGCGCCGCGCAGAACGAGGTCGCCGCGAAGGCAGCAAAGCCGACCGCCGACTTCCCGACCTTCCCGGACTACCAGGACGACGTGTTCGAGGCCGTCCTGGCCGCGTCCAAGGACGACGTCACCGCCGCCTTCACGATCGGCGACAAGCAGGAGCGCGAGACCAAGCTCGACGAGCTGAAGGACGCGATCAAGGCTCAGTTCGCGGAGCAGTTCGAGGGGCGTGACAAGGAGGTCTCGGCCGCCTTCCGCGCCGTCAACAAGAAGATCGTCCGGCAGCGCATCCTCAAGGAGAAGATCCGGATCGACGGCCGCGGTCTGGCCGACATCCGGCAGCTGTCCGCCGAGGTCGAGGTCATCCCGCGGGTGCACGGTTCGGCGCTGTTCGAGCGCGGCGAGACCCAGATCCTGGGCGTCACCACGCTGAACATGCTCCGGATGGAGCAGCAGCTGGACACGCTGTCGCCGGAGACCCGCAAGCGCTACATGCACAACTACAACTTCCCGCCGTACAGCACCGGCGAGACCGGCCGCGTCGGGTCGCCCAAGCGCCGCGAGATCGGCCACGGAGCGCTCGCCGAGCGGGCTCTGCTGCCGGTGCTGCCGACGCGGGAGGACTTCCCGTACGCGATCCGTCAGGTCTCGGAGGCGTTGAGCTCCAACGGTTCCACCTCGATGGGTTCCGTGTGCGCCTCGACCCTGTCGCTGCTCAACGCCGGCGTGCCGCTGCGCGCACCGGTCGCGGGCATCGCGATGGGCCTCGTGAGCGACACGGTCGACGGTGAGA
>DATINJ010000204.1:0-8884 GCA_035474375.1 Kineosporiaceae bacterium
GCATCTGAACGGAAGACGCAATACCGGGTTGGGGTGGTGATCCATCGGACCATCACCCCTTCCTTTGCCTCCATAGCTCAGTGGCCAGAGCTGGGTACTTTTAATACTTAGGTCGCAGGTTCGAATCCTGCTGGGGGCACGCAGGACTTCCCCGCTGCCTGAGATGGCTGCGGTTGAGACCCAGTCGTACCAGCGCTCACCCCTTGGACCCACGCCCGGCCGAGAGTTGCTGCCAGCACAGCTTCGGCAGGCGAACAGCGAGGTCAACGGCCCTGCGGTGCGCGGTGGACGACGTGACCGCCCACCGTGGTCAGGAGAATCGGCGCCTCGGCCAGCTCGTCCGGGTCGGCCCGCAACGGGTCGACGGCGAAGGCCGTCAGGTCGGCTCGGCGTCCAGGCGCTAGGACGCCGGAGACCTCGCACTCCCCGGCAGCGTGCGCGGCCTGGGTGGTGAGACCTTCGAGCGCCATCCGGGCGGTGAGTGCCTGGTCCTGCTGGAACGGCCGCTGGTCGGGCCGGCCAGCCCTTCGGCGCAGCTGCGCATCGGCGAGGATCGCCCGGGCGTCGAACGGGGCCACCGGCCAGTCGGAGCCGAGCGCGACTGGAATGCCGGCGTCGCGCAGGTCCCGGCATCGCCAGCCCCGCGCAGCCCGCTGCGGACCAAGCCGGGTCGACCAGTTGTCCGCGCCGTCGTCATGGACGAACGTGCAATGCGTCGGCTGCATACTCGCGACCAGACCGGCACGGGCGAAGGCGGGGACTAGGTCGTCCGGAAGGGTCTCCAGGTGCTCGACCCGGTGCCGTCCGCTCGTGGGCACGCCGGCACCGTCGAGCGCGGCGACGACGTGCCGGACGGCGGCATCCCCAATGGCGTGGGTGATGGTCGGAACGCCGCGGCCCGCGAAATCCCTGACGACCCGGGTGTAATGCTCGGGAGTGAGCCACGCGGGATGCGTCGAGCGGCCGTAGCAGTCCGGCTCGTCGAGCCACGCAGTGCCGTTGTCGATCGTGCCGTCCATGAAAAGCTTTACCCCGCCGACACTCCAGCGTCGCCCGGACGCGCCCTGGCCGGCGACGATCGCCTCGAACACGTCGTCGTCCGAACCCGGGTGGTAGAAGGTGGCCAGGCGCAGGCGCAACGGTAATTCGCCGGCCTCCTCGATGGCCTGCATGACGGCGAGGGTGTCGCTGTTCAGCTCCATGCCCATCACGTGCCCGCCAACCAGTCCCGTACTCGCCATCTCGGTGAGCAGCCTGACCAGGGCATCCGCGCGTTCGGCCACCGGCAACCGCGGGACAGCAGCCTCCACCAGATTCATCGCGCCGAACTCCAGCAGCAGACCCGTCGGAATGCCTGCGTCGCAGACGATCTCGGACCGATCGGCGAACTGCCGCGGCCCGTGGACGCCAGCGAGCTCCAGTGCCCGAGACGATACCAAGACGGAATGCGCGTCGAACAGGCGCAGGAAGGCCGGCCGGCCACCCAGCGCCGGCTCGACGGTCTCGGCGCGAAGCGGTCTGTCCCCGAAGACATTCGGGTCGAGACCCCAGCCGAGTACCCACTCGTCGGGGGCCTTTTCGGCGGCATACGCGGCCAGCAGGGCCAGGACGTCGTCAAACGATCGGGCCGGGCCGAGGTCGATGCCTTGGATGAAGTCGAGTCCCGTCACGGGATGCGTGTGGGAGTCGACGAGTCCCGGGGTCACGGTCGCGCTGCCGAGATCGACGATCTCGGTCCCGCGACCGCGCCAATGCCGGGCTTCGCTGTGGTCGCCGAGCGCTGCGATGACGCCGTCCCGGATGCCGATCGCCGTCACCGGCTGGCCGGCGCCGTCCATGGTGTGGACGGCACCGGCCAGCACGATCAGGTCACAAGTCATCAGGCGCGCGCCGTCCCGGTGGCGATCGTCGGGTCCTGCACGAGTCCCGCGGCTTCAGCCGCCGATCCCGAGGCGCCGCCCTGGCCGATCGCGGCGAACGCTTCGGGCCGGTGACGGCGCATCCATTCGGCGAAGCCGAAGCCGGCCGCGAGGACGGCCGGCACCAGGCCGAGGACGACCCAGTTCCAGGTGCTCTTCGTCCCCGTGAGCAGGTCGATGTTCTTGGTCAGGAGGTAGGTGCCGACCGAGAGCAGGATGGCGGCGACAACCCCAGCGACGATCGCGACCATGCGGCGGTCCAGACTCCGGCCGCGGACGAAGAACACGACAACGGCGACCGCGGTGAGGATTTGGAGGACCAGGATACCGACCACCCCAGGTGTGTTGACCCAGACCAGCAGGCCGGTGAACGGATCGGCGCCGGCTACCGCGAAGGCCACGACCACGATGACGGCGAGGACGCTCTGGACCAGGCCGGCCGTGGTTGGCGAGGAGTAGCGCGGGTGGATCCGCCCCAGCGCGGCGGGCAGCGCGCCCTCGGCCGAAAGCGCCAGCGCATACCGGGTCACCGCGTTGTGGAAAGCGATCTGGGAGGCCACGACGCTGGTGATGATCAGCAGGTGCATGAGCGTGGCCGCCCAGGCACCGACGTACGTCGTGATGATCGTGAAGAACATCCCCGGCAGGTCGGCCGCCGCCGCACCCTGCACCTTGTCCGCCCCGAAGGCCTCGACCACCGTCCAGGCGATGAAGGAGTAGAACACCGCCATGAACCCGACCGCGATATACGTCGCCCGGGGAACCGTGCGCTCGGGATCGCGAGCCTCGCTGCGGTAGATCGCCGTCGACTCGAAGCCCATGAACGCGGCGAAGCAGAGCCCGAGGATCGCCGCCATGCCGGGGCCGGTGAGCGCGGAGGGCTTGAACGACGCGAGGTCCAGGCCGGACGCCCCGCCCTGGGTGACGATGGCGATGGCCATCACGAGCAGGATCAGCGACTCGGCCACCAGTAGCACGCCGAGCAGTCGAGCCCCGATCTCGATCCCGTACCAGCAGATCACCGTGACGACGGCGATGCCGATGACCGCGATCACCGGCCACGGCAGGTGGACATGGAAGACGTCGTCCAGGGTCGCCTGGGTCTGGGAGGCCAGTAGCCCGTAGACGCCGATCTGCAAGGTGGCGTAGGACATCAGCGCCAGCAGAGCGGCCGCGAGGCCGGCCGGTTTGCCGAGCCCGCGGGCGATGTAGGCGTAGAAGGCGCCGGCCGCGTCGACATGTCGGGTCATGCTGGTGAAGGCGATCGCAAAGATCACCAGGACGAGGCCGGCGCCGAGATACCCGCCGGGCGCGCCGACCCCGCCGACCAGGATGGCCAGCGGGGCGACCCCGGCCATCGCCGTCAGCGGGGCGGCGGCCGCGACGACAAGAAAGACGATCCCGCCCGTACCGAGAACGTTCCGGCGCAGGTGGGGAGCGGCCGGAGCGGCCGGATCGGTTGCAGTCATCGGACGAGCCCTTCTGACGGTGACGCTTAAACGAAGGTCGTTCGGTTAATATCGGGCTCCAGAGCTCTCTCGTCAAGGGGTCGTCGTATGCCTGCTACACCTGTACTCATGACGGCGAAGCCAGCGGGCCCTCGAAAACGCCGACGCCGCCTGCTCAGCGAGGAGGGCATCCTGGACGCTGCCCTGGCCTTGATCGACGAGACCGGGGAGCTCACGATGTCGGCTCTGGCCGCCCGTCTGGGCAGCACGGCGTCCTCGATCTACCACCACATCAGCGGTCGCCCGGCGATCATCGAGGCGCTGCGGGACCGAATCACTCGGGAGATCCCGCACGTGCACGAGGGCGAGGAGTGGACGTCGGAGCTGGGCCGGATGATGCGGGCCTACCGCGATGCCTTCGCCCGCCACTCGCGGCTGATCCCGCTGGTGACGGCCCAGACGTTGACGGCTGAAGGGCCCGCCATCGCGTACGAGCACATCGTGCGACTCCTATCGGCAGCCGGCTTTCCCGATCGCGAGTTGCTCCTGTGGGTCTCGGTCATCGACAACTTCGTGCTCGGCTGCGCGTTTGACCTGGCCGCTCCCGAAGACGTCTGGCGGCGGGAAGGCAAAGACACGCCCGCCCTGGATGCCGCGGTCGCCGCCTCGCTCACGGGCGCAGAGCGCGCGGACGCCGCGTTCGACCTGGGGTGCGAGGCCTTGCTCGTCGGCATGCGCGCCCGCCTGGCCGCTGAGAATAGCCCTCAGTAGGACTTTGTCGACCCCCGGCGGTGGCGGCGCGGGTTTGGACAAGGTGAGAGACGAGTCAAACGCCCGCGTTTCGGGCCGGCGTCGGTGGTCGGCCGATGCGTCAGGAGGGGCACTGGCGTCACGACTCAGCGGCGACGACGGCCTCCACGAGCAGTAGCTCGTAGGTATGTGCGTGGGCGTATACAAGGTTCGAAGCGGACTCGGAGTCTCCTCGCCGAAAGGCGTCGAGGATGGCCTCATGCTCGGCCAGAGTTTCGTCCGGGCGATCGGTTGATTCGTTGTACGCGGATTCCAGAACGGAGAGGGCGAACCGCATCTCGACAGCGATGTCCGCGAAGAAATCATCTATTCGCTCGCTCTCGATGGAGCCAATGATCGCCTGGTGAAACTCCAGGTCCCGGGCGACGACGTCGACGGGATCGCCGCCGGCTATGGCTGACTTCAGGTTCTCGAAGGCGTGTTCCAGTCGCTGCAGTTGAATGGCGGAGATGTGGTCTGCGGCCTGAGCTGCGACGCCCTCAAGGGTCTTCCGCGCACGATAGAGGTCGCGAATATCGGCTGCGGTGAACTTGGTGACCTGTGTGCCCTTGTGGCGGTAGTGGCGCACAATGCGTTCGTGCGCCAATTTGCTGAGCGCTTCCTTCACTGTTCGGCGAGAAACTTCAAATTGTGTTGACAGCGTCTCTTCTCGCAACAGCGTCCCGGGTTTGATCTCGCCCCTCATGATCATCTCGCGGAGGACAGCCGCGAGTTCTTCTGCGGTAGTGCCGCGACTGAGGGTGGAACGGCGTTCGAAGACTGTCATGGACGGCAGTCCCTCCTTCGGATCCGGCGTGCGAATGAGCCTAGCCGCCGAAGCGCCGGTGTTGTCTCATGTTAGCATTGGTGCATTGGTCACCAATCTGGGGAGAGTTATGGCTGAGCCAGGGTGGGGTGCCGGCGAGGCCGACTGGAGCTCCCGCGACATTGCGGACGCCGCTATGGACGGATTCGGGTTGGATGTCGTCAAGGTGCGTCCGCTCGGGGGAGAGCTCGATCAGAACGCCCTGCTTGATCTTGCGGACGGGTCTCGCGTGGTGGCGAAGGTGTCCGCCACGTCCACATCAGTGCATGACGTTCGCTGGCAGCATGACCTCTTGGAACTGGCCAGTTCCTCTCAAGGGCTCGGGGCGCTGCCGGTGCCGCGAGTGATCCGGTCTGTGGACGGGGCGAGTGTTGTCGAGCGGGTGCGCCACGGGATCAGCCGGGCCTTCTGGATCCAGACCTTCCTGGAAGGTCGCACTCTGGCCCAGCTGAACAGTCATTCCCGGACCCTGCTTGAACAGTGGGGTGCAATCGCGGCTGGTCTGGTGCGTTCCTTGGCGGCTGCGCCGATGCCGCCCGGGGTGAATGGCCATCATTGGGACGGATTGAAGGCGCCTCAGGCGGTTGCGCTCGGGTTGGCTGCTGTGGAGGATGCCCAGCACCGTAAAGAGGTGAACCGCATCATTGACTGGTTCGCCGGGAAGGTGGACACCCACGAGGGGGTGCTTCCGAGGTCTGTCGTGCACCACGACCTGAACGATTTCAACATCCTGGCCACGATGGGCAGTGATGGCGCCCATTCCATCAGTGGAGTCCTCGACTTCGCCGACGCCCTGCATACGGCTCGTATCGGCGAGCTCGCGGTCGCCGTCGCGTACTCCATGCTCCGAAAGAGCGATCCTCTCGTGGCGGCCTCGGCGGTGGTGCGTGGTTACAGCCGCACCCAGGAGATCACCGACGAGGAGTTTGCGGTTTTGTTTCCGATGGCAGCCGCTCGGCTCTGCGTCAACGCGGTGACCTGGACGCAGCGAACGCTCAGTTCTGGGCAGGGGTACGGCCGCGAGCGCATGATGCACACCTGGCCAACGATCGAACGGCTGGCCCAGACGCCTCCTGACTTGGCTGAGGCCATGTTCCGTGACGCCGCCGGTGCTGGCCAGCCGGCGCAGATGGCGAGCATGGTGCCCGTGACTCCCGCAGTCCCCGATCTGGCACGCCTGCTGGCAGTCGCTCGCCCGGATGAGTGTGAGGTCATCGAGCCTGGCCAGACCCGCTCCACCGACGAAGCTGTCGGGCGACACCTCGCGGCGGACTCGCGGCGGAGCCCGCGCCGGACAACGGAAATGGGCGAGCCCAAGAATATGCGCTTGGGCGTGGAGATCTTCGCCGCGTCACCGATCGACGTGGTAGCGCCGATCCGGGGCTTTGTGGAGGCGGATGAAGCGCTGGCCGCCCCCGAGAGGCCGATGTCAGCACCGCTCATCCTCCGTCATGAAACGGACGATGGGAGTAGGCCGGCATGGTCGCGATGGGATGGGCTCACGTCGACGCTCACCGCGGGGGCGATCATCAAGGCGGGTGACCCGTTGGGGTTCATCCCCGCAGGATCGGTCCTACGGGTGAGTCTCTACGGGAGCAAGCTGACCGCCACGCTGGCGTCGGGTGCCCGGGTCAGCTGCTCTGAGCAGCGGGCCTGGTCTGTCATCTCCATGGACCCGGCAGAGTTTCTCGGCCTCGACGCGACGACGGTGGAAAGTGGCGCTTCGACAGCATGGGGTCTTGAGCGGGTCATTGAGACCCGCGAGACGCATTTCGCCAGATCACAAAGGTCCTACTTCACGCGGCCGATGAACCTGGTCGGTGGCAACGGATCGTGGCTTATGGACGACGCCGGTCGGTGGTACCTGGACGCCATCAACAATGTCTCGCACGTTGGACACGGTAATGCGAGAGTCGTCGAGGCGGCGTCGAGCCAGATGCGTAGGCTCAATACCAACAGTCGATTCGTGTATCCGGGAATCGCGCAGTACGCCGAAAGGTTGACAGCGCGACTGCCGGAGGGACTTGATGTCGCGTTCCTGGTGTGTACTGGAAGCGAGGCCAACGATCTGGCTGTGCGGATTGCTCGGCAAGTGACGGGAAATGCTGACGTTCTTGTGGTGGACGGCGCGTACCACGGAAACACCTCAGTTGTGACGGGGCTGAGTCCGAATCGGTACAAGGGGCCGGGCGGGACTGGACCTGATCCGACGACGTTCGAGGTGGAGCAACCCAACCCTTACCGGGGGCGTTTTGGCTACTCCGATCCAGACGCGGGCCGTAAGTATGCGGCGTCCGTCGCGGCTCAGATCGCGAACCTCAAGCGCCGGGGGCGTACTCCCGCGGCATTCATCGCGGAGTCCGCGATGGGCACCGCCGGCAGTATCTTCTTCCCCGACGGTTACCTTGAAAACGCATTTTCGATGGTGCGCGACGCTGGTGGCCTATGCATCGCTGATGAAGTTCAGGTCGGTTTCGGGCGACTGGGTGACGTCTTTTGGGGGTTCGAGACTCAAGGGGTCGTGCCGGACATCGTCACGATGGGCAAGCCGATGGGGAACGGCCACCCGATGGCTGCGGTTGTCACCACCAGGGAGATCGCTGACAGCTTCGATTCCGGGATGAAGTACTTCAATACCTTCGGCGGCAACCCTGTCTCGTGCGCGATCGGCGCCGCCGTGCTGGACGAGATCGAAGAGCGAAAGTTGCAGTCGCAGGCGGAGTTGACTGGTGCGCACCTCAAGGAAATCCTCGTGCGTCTGGGCCACAAGCACGAATTGATCGGTGATGTCCGCGGCCGAGGTCTGTATCTGGGCGTGGAGCTGGTCCGGAACCGGTCGACGAAGGAGCCGGCTGATGCGGAGGCGCTGATGGTCAGCGAGCTCATGAAAGACGAAGGCATCATCGTCTATCCGACCGGCACCTATAACAACGTGTTGAAGATCAAGCCGCCCTTGACCTTCGGCGTTGATGACGCGGATCTTCTTGCTGCCGTTCTGGACGAGGTCCTGACGCGAGACTGGTAAGAGGGGAGCGGGGCGTACGCAAAGCCCCGATCCGAGCTCGTTGCGAAGGCTCGCTCCCTCGTCTTTTGTGAGCGCGTGAGGAGAGTTCGTCCGAGCAAGTGGTGATACCGAAAGACGCGATCTTGAGATACTGTGTCATTGGTGACCAATTCTGGAGGACGCATGACGGCACCGGAGTTCGACCTGGCAGGCCGGGTGGCTGTGGTTACCGGTGTGGGTGCGCGGAACGGGATCGGCTTTGCCACCGCCTCCCTTCTCGCCCGGATGGGGGCATCCTTGGTGGTCTCGGCCAGTAGTGCGCGAGTCAGTGCTCGGGCGACGGAGTTGCCGGCTCAGGCCCGGGCGGTGGCGGTCGTAGGGGACCTGACCGAACCAGACACGGGTGAGCGGCTGGTCCAGGCGGCCATCACTTCGTTCGGGCGAATCGACATTGCGGTGAATTGCGCCGGTATGACGTCCGTTTCCAGTCCTCAGTCCGAGTCGGGGGAGGTGGCCGATATGGACCTGTCGACGTGGCGAGCGAGCATGGCCCGCAACCTCGATGCATCGTTTCTGTTCGCCCGGGCGGTGCTTCCTGCCCTGAAGATGTCGGGCCGGGGCAGGCTGATCATGGTCGCCAGCCTGACCGGGCCGGTCATGGGGATCCGCGGCGAGGGCGCGTATGGCGCGGCCAAGGCTGGTGTTGTGGGTCTGGTGCGCAGTGTCGCCGTCGACAGCGCTCGTTACGGGGTGACCGCCAATGCCGTGGCGCCGGGCTGGATCGCGACGGACTCGCAGACCGATTCCGAGGAGAGGCAGGGGCGTCGCACTCCCATGGAACGGAGTGGGCGGCCCGATGAGGTCGCTTCGCTGATCGGCTACCTGTCGACTGACGCGT
>DATINJ010000205.1:0-18520 GCA_035474375.1 Kineosporiaceae bacterium
GCTCACCGAGCTGGTCGTCTGTCACGGTCTCGAGACCATCCCGAATCGCGTGCAAGGTCTCCGCCAGGACCACGATGGCGGCTGGCGGGGCGGTCGGGTCCAGTGCTCGAAGGGCGCTGAAATCTTCTACGGCCCGGCTGAAATCCGGGTTCGTCGCGAGATCGGACGGCGAAAACCGTTCGTTCCACTCGGTGAGGTTGGTATGCGGAGTCCAGCCCTGAGACGCGACAGCTCGTTGCCACCGGAGGACGCCCAGCAGCGCCCGCACGGAAGCCTGAAAACCTTCATTTGCCAATGGGTTAAGCATGCTTCGCTCGAGCATCAGAATTGCTGTCTCGGCGTCCGCCGGGTCGTGCCGGGATTCAAAGCCCAGCGTGAGGAATCGCATCCCGCGCAGTATCCCCAGGGCGCCCTCGACGCCGAATCGGTACTCGTCGTCGTCCATCGGTACTTCGGGAAGGACCGCAGTGAGCTCTGCCACCAGCTCATCGAGTTCGGGCAGCCAGCGTTGCAGACCGCGCATCTGCTCGAAGATCATCATGGCCAGCTTGAGGACGGCGAAGCCCCGGTCGGAGTCGGAGGCCGGGACGCCGTCCAACAACTCTCTCAAGCACTCCACCTGCTGGATGACGTCACTCGGCGCGGGGACGTCACCGGCCCGATGGGCGAGCGCATCGGCCAGGTCGCAGACCGCCAGCCAACGGGTGTCGGTCCCCGGCTCCAGGGCATCCCGAGCGGCGGTCAGATCTCGGACGGCGGCTTCCAGATCGGCCTTCTCGCGGGTGGATTCGAAACGGTCGAGCAATAGCTGACCGCGCCGCTGTTGGCAGCCCGCGACGTTGTCCGGGTCGAGTTCGGTCTGCTCGGCTGCCCGGCCCAACCAGAGAATGCCGGCATCGCGGTCTTCGGGCCGCTGATTTTCGTCGAACCGAATGGACAATGACCGACCCAGCCACAGCAGAGCCGCAGGCTCCGACTCAGCGCCCTGGGTCACGGCTGTCAGCAGGTGTTGGATCGCCTGGTCGAGGTCGGCGGCACCGGTTGGGGACAGCTCGAGAACATGCCGGCGCATGAGCAGCCGCCCAGTCATCCAAGCCGACTCGGCGGCGGTCTCTTCGGTCAAGGCGGCGGTGTCGGCCAAGGCGGAGAGCGCCATTGCGGTCAGCGCGGGCAGTTCCGGATCCGTGCCCACAGTCGCTTCGCACAGTTCGAACAGTGCAATGGCCCGCCAATAGGTGCTCTCGTCATGCAGGTCGGCCACTTCTGGAGTGCTGAGCACGAGACCGAGGAGCTGGATCGCGCGAGTCACATCGGCGTCCGGGTCCGGCGAACCCGAACCGCTTCGGGCCAGCAGCAGTCGGGCCACCGCGAACCAGTGTCGAACCCGATCGGCCGGGTCGTCGATCAGTTCGGTGGCGGCCGGCAGGTGGTTGAGGGCGGCGTCGAGATGCCGTTGATCGTCGTCGTCGGTTTGCCAGTACAGGTAGGTGTGAGCCATCCCGAGGGGCAACCGGATCGCGGTGAAGGCTTCACCGTCCGGCCAGGTCGCCTCCACTATCTCGGCGCAGGCCAGCACCGACCCCAAGATCGTGATGTCCGGTTCACCGAGGACGTCGGCACACGCGGCCTGATATTCGTACTGGTCGAGCAGTTCCCTCGCCAACTGCACCGCCAGCCAACAGCGGTCCTGGGCGTCGGTGGCGGCGTGCAGCAAGCCCTCCAGTTCGTCCAGTCGCCCCTCGCTCCAGGCGAGAACTTCGTGCGGCGCCATCTCGCCTGTCACCGGCCGGGCCCCGGCGGACCCGAGCGCAGCGATGGCAGCAGGCGGCGCAGTCGCCCAGGCACTGCCTGCTGTGGTGCGACGGTCAGCCGGTAGGGCGCCAACCGCTGGTTCAGCGCCTTGAGCCCGTCGGCACCATCAAGGTCGATCACGGGTTCGTCCGGGTGCCAGTCGACGGCGGTCTGGCAGCGATCGCCGAAGAGAATGACCGCGACCGAGCCGAGATTTCGCCGGGACGGCCAGACGAATCCGTCGGCGTCCAGTGCCCGAGGCCGCAACCAGTGCGCCCAGCCTCGGGTGTACGGATAGTCCAGCGGGTCGGCCTGGACCAGCCATTCGTCGGCGTAGACCTTGGCCAACGCCCGGGTACTTCGCAAACTCAGCAGGGCCAGGTCCGCGGTGGTGTGTACCGCCCGCAGGGTCCGGCCGGCCACCGCGGAATGCGGCAGCAATCGATCGGTGCCCTGGTCCGAGAAGGGAAATGAGCGCAGCAGCCGCTCGCACAGGGCAGTGTCCTGCTCGTAGGCGAGGTAGCAGAACGGGTAGCGGTTCAGCTGGTTGCTGTCGAACCGACCACCGCCGAACGGTTCGACAACCGGTTTCGAGTTGAACAACGCCGGGAACCGGTCCAGCTGCACTCGCCAGAGCGTCGTCCCGGCGGGGACGGTCAGGAGTTCCGGATCAAGCCGACCGACGGCCGAGGGCGGGGCCTGGATCGCCATCTCAGTCCTCCGCCATCGTGGCGGCCACGCTGAGCAGGACCTCGTCGTCCAAAACCCCGATCGCCGCAGCCGGCACGCTGTCCAGCCAGGCGTTGGCCCCCAGCCACCAGTCGGCCACCCCCCACGGGTCCTGCTCGGCATTCAGTGCTTGGTTGATCCGCAGGACCAGCGCCAGCGGTGCGCCGTCCGGACCGAACTGGAAGTCTGGCCACTGAATCGTTCCGTCGTCACGTTCCAGGCGAATCAGGGCAGGCTGCTCAGGATTTTGCCCCCGGGCGGAGATCTCTGCCAGCGAGAGACTGGGGACGCCGAGCAGCCGGCGTCGGGCCGCAGCCCAGATCGCCTCCGGCCCTGGTGGTTCGGGGCGCAAGATCAGGCTCAGCCGGGCGGACAGGGCGGGCGCGATGACGACGCCGGGTCGGCCGCTGCTCAACCGGTACCCACCGGAGCGGGCGGCGATGGCGACCGGGTGCTCCAGCGGCAACCAGGTGAGCAACAGCGGGGCCAGCTCCAGAGCGGCGTCGGTGATGGCATCGGGGTCGTCCGGGCTCGTGGTGATCCGGTGGACCAATGCGTTCAGGTCGGTCGCGACGTCGGCAGGAAGCTGGGCGAGCACGTCGTCCCAATGGTCGACGAGCGCGGAGATCAGGTCTTCGAGGGCCACTACCAGCTCCTTCCATCGCCTGTCAGCCTAAGCACGGCGGGAACGAGATGGGGGTGGTTCGGGTGCCTGATTGATACCCGGTTCGTCGACATTCGTGCCAGACCTGCCAAGACAATGACAATCTCTGGAAATGCTTGCCATTCGCGGTCATCAGCGGGATTTGATGAGGGTTTGGCCAGTGCCCACGGCGACCTGGACGCCGTCATCAATCAGCTGCAGCAGGTCGCTGCCCAAACCGCGACCGATGACCCGCAGCGTCCCGCGATCCTCGGCACCCTGGCTTACCAGTTGAGCCAGCGAGCCAATACCGGCTCCGGGTCGAGCCCCGACCGTGATCAGGCCATCGTGCTGCTGTCCGAGCTGGTCGGCCCGGAGCAGCCCTGGGCTGACGATCCGCAGGAGAACCAGCAACGGGCCGGTCTGGGGCAGTTGCTGGCCCAGCAGTTGCTGATTCGTGCAATTCCGGCCGGGCTCGGTCCGCAGTCGAACTCGAGCGACCTGAGGCGGGTGGGCCTGAGGTTCGTGGACCGGGAGGTCGGTCAGGCGATCGCGCTGATCAGTCGGCTGCTGGACACCCCCGCGACGGCCGAGTTCGCCGACCGGGGAATGCTACTGGCGATGCTCAGCCAGGCGCTGATGATGCGCGGGGCGCACCCGGTCGACGCTGACCCGGACCGGGTGATCCGCACCCTGACCCAGGCCAGGGATGAACTCCCGGCCGGCGTCCCCGGCCGGGCCGAGGTGGTTGCCCAGTTGGGCCTCCTGCGCTCCGAGCGGGCACTGCGCAACGGCGTTCCGCCGGCCGAGCTGACGGCGGGGATCGAGGAGCTCACCGAGGCCGAGAAGGTGCTCAGTCAAGGGCATCCGCTGCGACCGGCAGTATTGCGAGAACTCGGGCTCTGCGCGATGCGCCGGTTCGCCTGGACCCGCCGGCCGGACGACGAGCGGCTGGCGGTGCGGGCGCTGGAGGATGCGGTCGAGCTGATGGATTCCTCCGATCCGGTTCGGGCCGAGACGCTCGGCGCCCTGGGCCCGCTCCTGCTGCAGCGCGCGATCGGCCAGACCGCAGCTGGAACCGGGTCGATCGGCGCGGCAGATCGTGCGATCGCCACGATGCGGGAGGCACTGCAGAGCCCGCTCCCACTGCGCCGATCCGCCGAATTTCAGGTCTACCTGGGCAACGCCCTGACCTATCGGTTCTCCGTGACCAAGCGGGACAGTGACTCCTCCGAAGCGGTGAGCCGCTACCAGGCCGCAGCCGAAGCGATCCCGGACCCCGACGATGACCTGCACCTGATGGCCCTGACCGCGCTCGGTTCGGCGCTCGCCGATCGGTACGACGCTCGGCATGACCGGCAGGACATCGACCTGGCGATCGGCTACCTGGCCGACGTCGACAGCGCCCTGCAACGTCGTCCCGACGCTCTGAACCTGCCGTTCCTGCCGAGCCGGGCGTATGTCCGATCGCTGCTGGCGGTTGCCACATTCCAGCGGGTACAGCTGGATGAGCAGGCGGGCCGCCCGCAACCAGAACTGGCCGGGGTGATCTCGCAGTTGCAAGGCGTATCCGAGGACCTTCCGGCGGACGACCCGATGGCAGCCCGGATCCGCAGCGAGCTCAGCGTGGCGAAAACCATGCTGGCTGCTCGAAGTCACGATCTCTCCGCGGTGCTGCGGGAGGTCCAGGAGACCGTGACGCTGGCCGAGGCGGTGCCGCAGGACCATCCGGATCGGGCCACCCTGCTCGGTCGAGCGGGGTACACGCTGGTCTCGGCCTCGATCCAGGCCAGGGATGCCGGCCAGATCGATCGCGGGATCGGGATGCTGGAGCAGGCCCTGGCCGTGGCCCGGGTGGGTGACAGCGCTCGGCTACGGCACCTTGTCGCGCTTGGTGATGCATTGCTGCAGCGGGCCACGTCGCCGGCCCGCCGCTCGGGCGACCTGGACACGGCGATCGACCGACTCACCGAAGCTTGGCAGGATGCGCAGGCCCACCCCGGCCATCCGCAGGCACCCTTGGTGGCGCGGACGCTCGCTCGGGCATATCTGACCCGAGGAACCGTTGCGGACCGCAGTGCCGGCCGCCGGATCGGGCTGGACGGGCTTCGGGCCCATGCTCGAAATGTCTTGCTGCAGAACAAAACCGAGCATGGCCTGACGCTGGCCCGAGCCGCTCGGGAGGACGTCCAGCTGGTCACGATGCGGTGTCTGGCGGACGGTAGGGCGGACCAGGCGGTAGCCGCTCTGGAGACCGGTCGCGCGCTGGTCCTGCGAGCGAGCGCGGCCCTCGGTTCGATCGTCACGGATTTGACCGCTGCCGGTGAACTCGCCCTGGCGGCGCAGTGGCAGGCCTACACCGCCGACGGCGGCGACGCCGATCTGGAACTGCGGCATCGCACCCTTGCCGCGCTCGAAGGCAGCACCGCCGTGGAACGGCTGCTGTCCCCACCGTCGATCGCGGACGTCGGACGCTCCTTGTCGGCCGCCGGTCGGGACGCTCTGGTCTATCTGCTCCCTGCGCTGGACCAGAGCGCCGAGGCGGGAATGGTCGCGGAGACGTATCCGGCTGGCGCGCTGGTGATTTGGTTCGACGGAACGGTGGTCGAACTCGATCTGCCCGGTCTCGGATCGGGGGTGGGCGGGTTGATTGGGCAATATCAGGCGGCCCACGGTCGAGCGCATCCACCGCTCGACCTCCAGCCCGGTTTGCCGGTCGAGGACGGCGGCCCGGACCGAGCGGAGGACTTCACCGCTCTCTGGGCCGCCCTGGAACGGCTGTGCGACTGGGCCGGGCGAGTCGCCGTCGGTGTCGTGCACAGCTACCTCAGCGAGTGGATCACCGATCGGGAGCCCCGGATCGTGCTGGCTCCGATCGGCGTCCTCGGTGTCGTGCCCTGGCATGCCGCCCGGCTGGCTACCGAAACCGGGCCGCAGTTCGCCTGCCGGTCGATGGCCATCTCCTACGCCGCCTCGGCCCGTCAACTCGTCGAGGTGGTGCAGCGGCCACGGCTGTCGCTGGGAGTCGGGGTGACCCTGGTCGCGAACCCGGACGGAACTCTGCCCTTCGCTCAGATCGCTGCCGTCGCGATCCGGGACGCGTTCTACCCGGAGGCCACCTATCTGGGCCGACCGAAAGCCTCGGCCGCCGGTGCCGGTACGGCGGCGGAAATCCTGCGGCGGCTGCCGTGGGCCGGGGCCGCTGCCGGCCAAGCACAAGATCAAGCCGGCAGCGCGATTCTGGAATTCGATTGTCACGCCCAGAACGGCTCCTCACCGGCCCGTTCCAGGCTGCAGCTGGCGGACGGCGATCTGCCGGTCGAGCGGATCCTCTCCGAAACCGGGAACCGTGCGGTCGGGTCGCCCGGTGGCATCGCGTTGCTGTCCGCCTGCGTGAGCGACCTCGCCGGCGATGACTTCGACGAGGCGTTGTCGCTGAGCACCGCATTTCTCGCCGCCGGCGCGGTGAGCGTGATCGGGTCGCGGTGGGCCGTCCAGGATGAAAGCACGGCGGTGTTCATGTACATGTTTCACCACTTCTTCGACCACGGTCGACGCTCTCCGGCAGCAGCGTTGCGAGCCACCCAACTCTGGATGCTGGACCCCGAACGTTCGGTGCCGCCGACGATGCCACGTGCACTGGCTCAGCTGGCACACCGGGTGGAATTGAGCCATCCGCAGGCCTGGGCCGCGTTCGCGCATCACGGTTGGTGAGGTCAGGAGGCATCGGCTAGCGCGTATCGCCAGCGTAGACCGTAACTCAGGCCCTGCCGCAGATGGCGAAAGTGGCTCACCACTTCACCCACCCGATCCGGCTCCAATACCTCGCCGACTGGCTGATTTTCGTCGAGGAGTTGAAAGGGCACGCCGTCCAGGGTCCAGATCTGGACCGGTGCGTCGGACCGATCGAACTTGGCCCGAAGCATGAATTCGTCGCAGCGACGAAACGGGGACAACACGTAGTAGGGCCGGAACATGCGGCGTGGCAGGGAGGTTACCCGGACCTGGAATTCGTGCTGTTCGCCGATTCGCAGTGGGCGAGGGAGTCGAACGTGGCCGGCCCAGAACGTCAAGGTCGAGGCACTCTCGTCCTTGTGCAGTTCGCCTCCGTAGAGCATCTCGACCCGCAGCCCGGCCAGCGCCGCTGGAATGTCGGCCGGAATGCTCCAGGACACGGCGATCTGCTCCAGCGATTCCTGAGTGCTGGTAACCCGCCGGGTCTCCAGCAACTGGACCGGGTCGACATTCATCAGCAGGGTGGCCCGCAGCGAATCGACGTACCAACCGTCTGGTGCGTAGACATCCTCCCGAGTGATCTCGCTGCCGATCCCGCTCAGCATCCGCTCGGCGAGCAGGGCCAATCCGGATTCGACCCGCCGTACCGCGGTTCGCGGATCTCGGTTCAGTCGCTGTCCCAGCCACTCCATCCGCTCTCGCAGAAACCGGGATTGGTCGGCCGGCTGAAGAGCATAGGCAGCCTGCACCGCCAGCCTCAGATCGGCCGGCAACGCGGTCACCATCGCACTGATCGACTCCACCAGTCGCTGTCGGCGGATGCCGATCGGCAGTCTCGGGTCAAGGTCGCAGATTTGGGTCAATCGAGGCCCGACCCGAGCCATCACATCGGTGGCATGCAAACCCTGACCTCGGCGCAGTTGCTGGAGTTCCCTGACTATCTCCGCGTGCTTTTCGCCGTCGGTCAATCGGCACCCCTCAAACATTACTTTCGATCACGGCGTAATCGATCACAACTCGTCCGTCACCCGAGCGTTCTCGCCGGAGACTGAGAGTAATTACAAAGTAGCTATGACCTGCCCGAACCGACAGGCCTATGACGAAAGACTCGGGCCTTCGGATGGGCTGCGGCTCAGGCGTTCTGCCGGTGCGAGCGGCCATTACATGACGAATGGGTAAGAACGGACAGCGGCAAGATCACGCACTGCGACTGAATTGGAAATATCCGCTTTGTCGGCCGAGCGCGGTCTGCGAAGAGAGTTCGGCCGAAACCATTGATATCTCGCTTTGGCCAATTGCCGGACCTGGGGGCGGCGAGATCCTCGAGCTCGCAGACCGGTTCAGCGGGCGATGAAACAGTTGAACGTCTGGACGGCGTGGACTGGGTTCAGGGGCGGCGCGGATGGGCGGCGAAGAAGTCCCAGATCAGGTTGGTGGCATTGAGCTTTGGATCGGCGTCAGCGAGTTCGCCGACGGTGGCCCCGAACCAGGCGTGCCCGCCGTCCTTTACCTGGTAGACCTCGACCTCGCTGCCGTCGGCGCACGTGCTGTCGGCCTTGCGGACGGCTCCGGCGGCGAGCTTTGTTGACCTGCCGGGGCGGCAGCGGAGCCGATCCTGCCAAGCCTTGATCCCGCCCTGGAGCGTCTGCGCCATCGGGTCGTCAAGACCGATGAAAGTCACCACCGACACTGGACTCGTCGGCGCGTAGTCCGGCTGATCCGGCGAATTTCCGTAGAAGCCGCCGCTGACCGGGGCAATCGCGGCGAAGACGCCGGGCGCCTCCACCGCCGCGCGGAAGCTGAGATCAGCGCCGTTGGAAACGCCGGTCAGGTAGACCCGGTCCGGATCGACCTGCCAATCCTCGACGATCTGCTGGACGACGGCTTTGACGAGGCCGACGTCGTCCTGGCTGCCGCAACAGGTGAAGGCATTGAACTGGTTGCCCACGCCCTGTGGGTAGGCCACCAGGAACCGTTTCTCGTCCGCCTTGGCATCGAAGTCGGTCATCGCGCGCATCGCCTCGGCGGTGCCTGGCCGGTAATGCAGCGCGATTACCAGCGGCAGGGCGGCATTCGGCTGGTACCCGGGTGGGACGTGCAGCAGGTACGCCCGGCTCGCTCCGCCGATCGAGATGGCGAGCGAATGGTCACCCGGCTGGCCTGCCGAGGCAGCGGACGGAGCGCTCTGCTCCGGCCCTCCGCCGGCACAGCCGACCAGCATTCCGCCGAGCAGGATTCCACTCAGCGGAACTCTGGTGAGCCACCTGCCGAACCGTCCGCCGCGCCGCCACATACCGACAAATTTGGCACATGCGCCTACTCGGGCGCACCAGTTTCTCGGCGGCGTTGCTCGTCCTCACGGCGTTTGAGGTCGGCTTCCCATTTCTTGAGCGTCTCTTCTTGCTCGGTATTGATCTGGCGGATCTCGCTGAGGAATTCAGCGTCGTCGTCCGGACCGCGCGGAGCGCGGCCTTGATTGCGTTCGTACTCCGGGAAGCCTGCACCCATCCGCCAGCCATCCCGGTTACGAGGGCGCAGCGGTCGCCCGGCAACCAGCCAGGCGATGCCGCCGATCAGCGGAAGGAACAGGATCAGCAAAATCCACCAAACTTTGCCGAGCCCACGCATCTCGTCGGCCGGCGTCTGGATCGCTTCGATCAGACAGAAGATGAGCAGGCCGATTTCCAACAGGGCAGGCAGTCCGCGAGTCGCGAGAAACATGTGAGCTCCTTCCGAGCCGGGCAAATTCTGTCACAGCTGACGCACAGGCAGCACGCCTTGGCCCTGTCCTTCATTCGGAGGGAGGCATAGCATCGTTGGTCTCAATCGAATCAGGGGGGCCGACCGGACACGGGGGTCCGTTCATGTCGTGCATCGGATACATACCGTTCGAGGAGGGGCAGCCCAGTCACGAAGCCGAGTGGATTCGCGACCATCTCGATGTAGAGGTCGTCGTGGCAGATGCGGCACCGACCTGGAATGCGTCGCCGCCCCGGGAGTTACCGCCGATTGATCGACTGGTTCAGGCATTGCGGCCGCTCCTGCGGCTGTCCGCTGTCGTCCTGGAAGGGCCGGGTGCCTTCCTGTGGACGGCGGTGCTTCGGACGCATGGGTTCACCGGCGCCGTCACCGTGCTGCCCGGCCTCAACCCGCGTGGCTGGCGCGATGTCCTGGCCACCGCCATGTACCGGCGCTGTACAGATCGGCGGGACCGAATCTTTGTCGGTTCTCGTCCGTCTGCCGCCCTCTTCTCGACGCTCGGCCTGGAGTGTGACGTCGGCGATCCCTACGGCGTCGACGATCGGGTCTTTCGGCTCCGGCCCGAGGCGGAACGGGTGCGCTCCGACCTGGACCTGCCGGCCGGCCGACTGCTGCTCTATACCGGGCGGGTACAGCAGGACGAAGACCTGTACTCATTCCTTCAGGTCGGGTTGAAGGCTCAGTTGCTCTTTCCGGACCTGGGCGTGGTCGTGGCGAGCGACGAGGTGGACGACGAGTACCTCAACCCGGTGCTGAAGAATCTGGACGACACCTCCCGGGTGCACATCGTCATCGATCCCTCTCCTCGGCAGCTGGCCGATCTCTACAACATCTCGGACATCTTCCTGACCGCATCGACCAGCCGGTTCGAGACCTTCGGGCGAACCCTGGCCGAGGCGCTCACCTGTGGTTGCCCCAGCGTGGCGCCGCGTTACGACGGCTTCGTCGAGGTCCTCGCGCAACCGGGCGGGACGGTCGTCGACCCGAAGATCGATTCGATGGACGGCACCCCGCGCGCCGACGAGGCCGGGCTGCTGCGTGCCGTGTACGACGTGCTGACCGCCGCCCGGCCGCCGGCGCGCGAGGACATCGCCGACGTGGCTCGACGCCGTTTCGGGCGCTCGCAGACGATGGGCCTGTTGCGGAACCTGGTGGACGGATCCACCCGACGGCCCGGCTCGGCGGTGGCACCGGCCTGCCTTGATCTGCCCGCCGCCTGGCAGGAGAAGTTGGCACAGCTGGCGGAGCTGCCGACCGAGGCCGCACTGGACTGGTGCTGGAGATATCCCGAACACGATCGGCTGGCGGAGTACGACGGCGAGTTCGAGACCCAGGTTCGGCGCTGGCTCTGCGTCTCTCCGCTGCGGCAGAGCCTGGTCCCCTGCCGGTGATAGGCCGGTCAAAGGCCGGTGAAAGGTCGGTGAAAGCGGCCGATCGGGTTGCTGTCGGCGGGTGAGGCGTCGCACACTGGTCGATATCGGAAGGCGGTATCGCGATGTCGCAAGACCTAGGCCAGTTGCTGCTGAAGGCCCTGAACGGGCTGTCCACCGAGGAGCAGGGCGAACTGCTGGCGCAGTTGGTCAGCCGCTCCGCGCCGATGCCCTGGGCGGGCGCCTCGGTCGGGATGGACGTGCCGATCGACGGTAACGACCCTGCGGCGGTAGCCAGCCTGCTGGGCGTCGCGCAGGTGCTGCGTGCCCCTCGGCGGTCTGGCCAGACGGCAGTATCGGAGCCAGAACTCAAGGTCCTCCCGGTGCGACTGCCGGTGGCCGACTACGAGCGGCTGCGGGAATGGTCCAAGAGCCACGACTTCTCGATGGCGGTGATCATCCGCACCTTGGTCGAACGGTTCCTCGACGCTCAGGAGGCGAAGTCCCCGCCTCGGCCCGTCGACTGACGACAGACCTGCGACGATTGCGGTCGAATCGCTCAGACGGGTGACCGCGTGCGTAGGTGAACCGGTTGCCGGGGTCCTGCGTAAGGACGGGTGTGGAGGTATTGGTGGCCGATCAGGGGGACGCGCTCTTACGCGCGCTGTACGACCAGCACGCGGCCGTTCTGTGGTCCTTTGTCATACCGCTTACCGGCGGAGACCGGATGCAGGCGCAGGACGTCGTCCAAGAGACGATGCTGCGCGCGTGGCGGCATCCGGACGTGTTGGCCCAATCCCAGCGCTCGGCCCGCTCGTGGCTGTTCACCGTTGCGCACCGGATCGTCATCGACGAGTGGCGCCGCGGTCGAACCGGACGCGAGGTGCTCACCGACATCACGCCGGAGGTCATCCAGCCGGACCGGACCGACGCGATGCTTAATGTTTGGATGATCGCTGATGCGCTGGACACGTTGAGCCCGGAGCATCGGTCCGTGATCGTCGAGTGCTATTACCGCGGTCGATCTACTTCGGAGGCCGCGCGCGTTCTTGGAATTCCGGACGGGACGGTCAAGTCCCGCGCCCACTACGCATTGCGTGCGCTACGACTTTCTCTGCAGGAGATGGGGGTGACTCAGTGATCGAGCAGCAGGACTTCTTCCTGGACTACGACGCTGCCTATGTGATGGGCGCCCTCGATCCGCAGGATCGGCGCGCCTTTGAGGAGCATTTGACCACCTGTGCCCGTTGCACTGCGGCGGTTTCGGAATTGGCCGGAATGCCCGGTCTGCTCGCTCAGGTGCCGACTCAGCAGGTGCTGGCCCCGAGGGCCACGCCGGAACCGCTGCCCGACACCTTGCTGCCCCGACTGGCGGCGGCAATCCGGGCGCAGCGACTGCGTCGGCGAGTGTGGACCGGTGTGGTTGCTGCTGCCGCCGCGTGCTTGGTCACCGCCGTCGCCTTGACCGCCGGTCCGTGGTCCTCGAAGGATCCGGAAAACACTGGCATCGCACTGCCGATGACCGCATTGGCTGCGGTGCCGGTGACCGCCAGCGTCCGCCTGGAGCCGGCCGACTGGGGAACTGAGATCAACCTGGAATGCACCTACCAGGAGGCGAGCTCCCCGTCGGACACCTGGGGAGGACGGGCGTACACGCTCGTGATCATCCCCAAGGACGGCGGCGCTCCGCAGCAGGTGGCTCAGTGGACGGCATTGCCGGGCAAGACGGTCAAACCGTCCGGTAGTACCAGCCTGACTACCGCAGAGATCAAGGACATCCAATTGCAGAACAGCAAGGGCGTCGCTCTGTTGCACGTCGCGCCGTCAGCCTGAGTCCAGGTAATAAACTTTGCCTGCTTTTTAGTCTGAGAAAACTATTCATTTAGCAGTCCGACTTGTATGGTGATCTGGTTGGAGCACAAGGAGTGACGCATTTGCCCGGCCCCCGTCATGCGGCGCTCGGTGTGCTTCGAAAGTCAGCCCAGGTGAAGATGCCCCAGGCGCTGGCGATGGGCGTTGGCGGAGCGCATCTCCCCTCACATTGTGCGTTCCGCCAACGTCCCGTCAATATCCCCATGATATTCACGTTTCTTATCTCAGATATCCTGGGTCAGTTGCCTGAAGGTGCCCAACCCCGGTTGGCCCGGTTTGAATGATCTGAGAGGCAGGAGTGTCAATCGAGTCGTCCGAGTCGCTGGGTGAGGGTTACCGTACGCGCGTCCGATCTCTGAGATTCCGATTTCGACGGCTGCGGATGGAGGACTAGTGGGGTACGGCTTAGGTGTCGATCTTGGGACGTCGTTCACCGGCGTGGCCATCGGTCGTTACGGTCGGACACATATCGTCCCCCTCAGTGATGATCCGATCGCTGCGTCATCGCTCGTCGCGGTGCGTCCGCCCGGGAGCCTGCTCGTCCGAGAGGTCGATGACACCGTCCCGGTAGTGCTCGGCGGTCGGCCGTACCCGGCCGTGGCGGTGCTCGCCGAGACCCTGCGGTCGGTGTTGGCCTCGGTGACGATGTCGGAGGGGGAGACGCCGGAGCAGGTGGTGCTGACCTGTCCGGCCGTCTGGGGGCCGCCACGACGTCAGCAGTTCGGCGAGGTGTCCCGGCGGGTCGGCCTGACCTCCGTCACCGTGGTGAGCGAGCCGGAGGCTGCGGTGACCAGCCTGGTCGACGCCCGGCGGCTGGTTCAGGACGATGTGGTCGCGGTGTTCGACATCGGCGGCGTCACGGTCGACATGACGGTCGTTCGGGTGACCGATTCGGGGATGGAGATCCTCGGTCTGCCGGAGAGCGCCGACGGCGCTGGTGGTGCCGACTTCGACGATCTGCTGCTGGCGCACGTCGACCGGGAGGTCGGCGGAGCGTTGTCCGAGCTCGACCTGACCGATCCGGTGGCGGTCGGCGTGCTGACCGGAGTCCGGGCCGAGTGTGTCCGCGCGAAGGAGGCGCTCTCTCGAGTCGAGGCCGCCACCGTGCGGGTGATCGGACTCGCCGAGATGGTCGGAGCCGCTGCGGAGCTGGACCCGATCCAGCTGACCCGGGCCGACTTCGAGGCGCTGATCCGGGGGCCGTTGACGTCGACGCTGGCCGGGCTCAACCGAGTACTGGACTCGGCGGGTGTGCACGCCGCCGATCTCACGGCCGTGGTGCTGGTCGGCGGTTCCTCCCGGATCCCGCTGGTGGCCCGGCTGCTGAGGGACAGCGTGGGTCGGCCGGTGCTGGTGGATGAGCATCCGCAACATTGCGTGGCGTTGGGCGCGGCCGCAATCGCCGACGGCACCTCCACGATCGCGGACGGCGTCCGCCGGATCACTCCCGGCGCCCCACCGATCACCGACAGCATTCCGATGATGGTCGCGGCCGCCAAGCTGGCTGCGGCGGCGCCCTCGGCCGAGGCCAAAGCGCCGGCCGAGGCTGCGGGTGGCAAGCCGGACGCAGGCGCCAAGCCAGACCCGGGTGGCAAAGCGGAAACAGGTGCAACGCAGGGTGCGGGGACGACGCCGGACGGGAGCACATCGACCGTCGCCGTCCCATCGCCCTTCATCCCGCCGTTCGTGGTGGCTCCGGCCGCCGTCCCCACCCCGTTCGATGCCGCGCGATCCCGTTCCGCGGGGATGCTCGCCTTTCCCGGTGGTGGCGCCTATCCGGGGGGCAGTCCCTTCTCCGGTGGTAGCGCCTTCTCCGGAGGTATTGCTTTCCAGGGCGCTGTCTCGGAAGGCAGCGACACCGCCGTCGATGTGACGGCGCCGGTGCTGCCGCGACGAGCCGGTGGGCACCGCATGCCCCGGGTGGGGGACTGGCGCCGGTGGGTCGGTAGCAATCGGCTCGCTGGTGATCGACTCGCCGGCAATCGATTCGGCGTGCTGGGCCGGCGCTGGCAGGTGATCGCGGCGACCGCACTGACCGTCCTGCTGATCGGCGGTGCCGCCTACGCGTTCTCGCCGTTGGGTGGTGGAGGCTCTGACCTGAGCGCTCAGGCCGTCGGTTCACCCCACTCGACCGGTCCCGCACCGGAGTCGACGGCCACCTCGCCGGTCGCGACTTCGGCGCCGGACTCGACTCGGTCCACGACGTCCGCTCCGATCCGAACCAAGGCACCCGCCCAGAAGGAGACACCGGATCGCAAGAAATCTCGATCAGCCGAGCCCACCCCGAGTGCGAGCGCCGTACCGGTCCGCCGAAGCGGTCGGATCCAAGGGCTCGGCGGGCGTTGTCTGGACGTCGATGACGGCCGGGCCGAGAGCGGTACGGCCGTGCAGATCTTCGACTGCAACGGGTCGGCGGCCCAGACCTGGTCGGTGATGAAGGACGGCACCCTGCGGGCGCTCAACAAATGCCTCCAAACGGTTGATGTCGGCCGCCGTCACCCTCGCGTGCAGATCAAGGACTGCACCGGCCGGGGAAACCAGCAATGGGTGGTCAGCTCCGGGGTCATCGTCAACCCACGATCTGCGGAGTGTCTCGACGTCCTGCGCGGGAGGTCGCAGCCCCGGACGCCGGTGATCACGGCGGACTGCGGCGGTGGTGCTAGACAGAGCTGGTGGCTGCAGGGCTGAGCCACCGGCAGCCTCTGGACGGTGCGTTGCAGGTGCACCGAAGCTCGACGTCGGATACAAGGGCAAGACGAGATGCAGCCCGATCCGCCCCCAGGTTCGAGGAGTTTCCATGATCGAGACGGTGGACGCCGTAGTGATCGGTGCGGGTCCGAACGGACTGGTGGCGTCGGTCGCGCTCGCCGACGCGGGCTGGGACGTCGTCCTGCTTGAAGCTCAGGACGAGATCGGTGGCGCGGTCCGTTCCGCCGAGCTGTGGCCGGGTGCCACGGCCGACCTTTTCAGCGCCTTCTACCCGCTGGCTGCCGCATCGCCGGTGATCCGGCGGCTCGAACTGGAGCGACACGGCCTGGAATGGGTGCAGGCCCCCGCGGTGATCGCGCATCTGGCGGACCCGGATGTGGACGATTGTGCAGTGCTGCACCGGAACCCGTCCGACACGGCCGCCGCGCTCGACCGGGCCGCGCCGGGTGACGGCGATGCCTGGCTGGCACTCTTCGCGCAATGGCAACGCCTGCGCAATCCGCTGCTGGAGGCACTGTTCACGCCGTTCCCGCCGGTCCGGTCGGGGGCGCGGCTGGCGTACCGGGCGGGGGTCTCGGAAGCGCTGCAACTGGCCCGGATGGCCCTCACCCCGGTAACCCGGCTGACCCGGGAACTGTTCGCCGGCGAAGCTGCCCGGCTCCTGATGGCCGGCAACGCCATGCACGCGGACGTGCCGATGGATGCGGCCGGCAGCGGGCTGTACGGCTGGCTGCTGACGATGCTCGCCCAAGACGTCGGATTCCCGGTGCCGAAGGGTGGCGCGGGGAAGTTGACCCAGGCCATGGCCAGCCGGGCCCGGGCGTCCGGCGCGGTGATCGATACCGGTCAGCCGGTCACCGAGGTGATCATTCGCGGTGGTCGGGCCGCCGGCGTCCGGACCGCCGGGGGCCGGGAGATCTATGCGCGCCGAGCGGTACTGGCCGACGTCGATGCCCCGCGGCTGTTCACTGAACTGGTCGGGGTCCAGCACCTGCCGGGGGCGCTGGTTGCGGATCTCGCCCGATTCGAGTGGGACCTGCCAACCGTCAAGCTGAACTGGCTGGTGGACGGCGGGATCCCGTGGCGGGCGACGGGTGCCCGCAAAGCCGGAACCGTGCATCTCGGCACCGATATGGCCGGCCTCGCCCGCTGGTCGAGCGACCTGGCCGGTGGCCGAGACTCCGATCTGATCTTCGCCCTGCTCGGACAGATGACCACCGCCGATCCGACCCGCTCGGCGGCCGGCACCGAGAGCGCGTGGGCGTACACCCACCTGCCGCGCGAGCGCTACGGGCCGGTCGACGCGGAGCAAGTGATCAAGCGGCTGGAAGAAACCGTTGAGCAGTTCGCCCCCGGATTCCACGACCGGGTGATCGGCCGGACCGTGCAGCGACCGTCCGATCTGGAGGCGGCGAACGGCAACCTGCATCACGGCGCGATCAACGGCGGTACGGCTCAGCTGCACCAGCAGCTGATCTTCCGGCCGTTCACCGGGCTCGGCCGACCCGAGACCGTGATCGACGGCCTCTACCTCGCCGGGGCGTCGGCGCACCCCGGTGGCGGCGTGCATGGCGCGTGCGGCTGGATCGCCGCCCGGTCGGCGCTGGCCGCGAACCGGCGGCTGGGCCCGGCCCGCCGCCGGACCAGCCGTGCGGTGATGACCAAGATCTACGGCCGGCTCGACCCGTCGTGACCGGGCAGCCCGGGTTGCAGCCGTCAGGGACTGCTGGCTGACTGGATCCCATGCCGCCGGAACCTGGATCCCCGCCGTCCGTCGTCGTTGTCACCGGAGCGAGCGGTGGGATCGGCCGGGCCACAGCAGTGGCCTTCGGTCGTCGCGGAGCCCGGGTGGCGCTATTGGCCCGCGGCGAGGCCGGGCTGGCAGGGGCCGCTGCCGAGGTGCGGGCGGCCGGGGGTGAGCCGCTGGTGATCCCGCTGGACGTGGCGGATCCCGAGGCGATCGAACGAGCGGCGCAGCAGGTCGAGGTCGAGCTCGGCCCGGTCGACACCTGGGTCAACTCGGCTTTCTCCTCAGTGTTCGCGTCGGTTGCCGACATCGCGGCGGAGGAGTACCGCCGGGTCATCGAGGTCAGCTATCTCGGCTACGTCTACGGCACCCAGTCGGCGTTGCGGCTGATGCGACCTCGAAACCGTGGCACGATCGTTCAGGTCGGCTCGGCCCTCGCCTATCGCGGTGTCCCACTGCAAAGTGCTTACTGCGCGGCGAAACACGCGGTCCAGGGTTTCCACGAGTCGCTACGTTGCGAGTTGTTGCACGAACACAGCGGGATCCGAACCACGATGGTGCAGATGCCGGCCGTGAACACGCCGCAGTTCTCCTGGGTGCTGTCTCGGCTGCCGCGCCAGGCCCAGCCGGTGCCACCGATCTATCAGCCCGAGGTCGCCGCTCGCGCGGTCCTGCACGCGGCGGACCATCCTGGCCGCCGGGAGTACTGGGTCGGCGGCAGCACCCTGGGCACGTTGATCGGCAATGCGCTCGCGCCGGGACTGCTCGATCGTTACCTCGCCCGGACCGGCTACTCGTCCCAGCAGGCGGCACAGCCTCGACCGGCGGATCAACCGGCGAACTTGTGGAAACCGGCGGACGGCGCGGACGGCAGGGATTTCGGTGCCCACGGCATCTTTGATGACCGGGCGCATTCGCGCAGCGCCCAGCTCTGGGCGTCGCAACACCACGGGGTGCTGGGCGCCACCGCTGCCGGTGCTCTGGCCGCAGTCTCCGGCGTGCTGATTCGCCGCCGCCGCAGCACCTGACCTAGGTCGTGTTTCATAAGTCCCCGCCTACTGCGGCGCACCCGGTGGGCGCCCCGCGGCGCCCGGGAAGGTCGCACATAGCTCCGCTATGCACGACCTTCCCGGGCTTGCGGAGCACTCCACCGGGCACGTCCTC
>DATINJ010000206.1:0-6187 GCA_035474375.1 Kineosporiaceae bacterium
GGCCACCCCCAACGAACTGCTGGTGGTGATCGGGGTCGAACCGGGCTCGCCGCTGCTGCACGCCCCGGTGACCCAGGACGTGCTGCACCCGGAGATCGTCAACGGCACAGTCGCGATCACCGGGTTCGCCACCCGGCCGGGCCCGGAAGCCGACCAGACCTACCGCGGTCTCTCGCTGATCGCCTCGGTCCTGCTGATCGTCCCGCTGCTGGTCCTGGGAGGTGCAGCCGCACGGTTGGGGCTGGCCCGCCGAGACCATCGGCTGGCCACTGTCCGGCTGGTGGGTGGGAGCTCCGCACAGATACTGACCCTGGTGGCGCTGGAGGCGGCGGCAACGGCCTTCGTCGGCGCGCTCACCGGGACGGCGATGTATGCCGGGTTGATGCCCCTGATGGCGAAGGTACCGTTCGGCGGCGGCGCCTGGTTCGTGTCGGACCTGTGGGTCGGCGCCGGGGTGCTGGCGGCCGTGCTGGCCGGGGTGACCCTCGGTGGTCTCGGCAGCGCCGTCACCACCCTCCGGCGGGTGGTGATCACACCGCTGGGGGTAGCTCAGCGCCACACTCCGCGAGAGCGTCACGTCTGGCGGGTGGTGGTCTTCTTCGGGGCCCTGGCCGGCTACCTGAAGCTGAGCAGTGGGGACGACCCGGGCCTGGTCGCCGTGGTGATCGCGTTCGGGATCGTGTTCCTGACCCTGAACCTGATCGGGCCGTTGGTGATGACCCTGCTGGGGCGGGCGATGGTGGCCGGGGCTCAGGGCCCGGCCCGGCTGCTGGCCGGGCGGCGGATCCTTGATGAGCCGAAGGCGGCCTGGCGAGTCGTCGCTGGGCTGGCCCTGACCGGTTTCATCGCCGGATTCCTCGCCCTGTTCCCCACCTCCGGCGGTCAGATCGCCTGGGGCCGGGCGGATGTCATCGACATCGCCGTCCCGGCCGGGACCGCGGCCCATGACCGGGCCGCTGCCGAGCGTGCCCTGCGGGGCGCCGGCCTGACCCAGAAGGTCAGCCGCGGATCCGACGGTGGCGCCCTGGTCTTTACCACGTTCGGGGACGAGCCGCGCGACGATGGCACGAGGTACCTGTCTGTGCCGGTCACCGAGAAGAACCGGGAACAGACCAGGACGGCACTGCACCGCGCGCTCCCCGGTCTGCCGATCGCCACCGGTGCCGATATCGCTCTCAGGGAGGACCTTTTCGGCGGGGACATCCATCGCGCCTCGATCGCGGTGCTGATCGCCTCCTTCCTGGTGGCCATCGCCTCGGCCGGGATCACCGCCTGCGCCGGCGTCCTGGATCGGCGCCGCACTTTCCAGCTACTGCATCTGGCCGGGATGCCATTGAGCCTGCTCGACACCGCCCGGCGTCACGAAACCACCGCTCCACTACTGATTCTGGTCGGCGGATCTCTGCTGACCGGTCTGATCTGCAGTTCCCCGCTGACCAAACTCGGGCTCGGTGGCAGCGGGCAAATCGACGCTGGCGGCGTGGCAGTTCTCGCCATCACCGTGATCATGGGGTTGATCGGGGTGCGGCTCGCTTCCGCGGCCAGCCGACCGTTGCTTCGCGCGGTGGCGACCGACACCAGCTCCCGGCCCGACTGAGCCTTTCATCCACACCTTCACCACCCACTCCAGGAGACCCCTCATGTCCAGAACCTTCGCCGCCGGTGCCGTCGCCCTGACCCTCCTCGTCGGCGCCCCGATCGCCGAGTCCTTCGCCGAGTCCCGGCTGACTGACAGCGTCCACACCGCCGTTGCCCAGCTTGTCCCGGGCACCGGAATCAACCGGATCGAACCGCGTGGGCGCCCGTACATCCTGTCCCTGCTGGGCGGGCACGAGGTCAGCACCGCCTACGTCGACCTCGACGACCCGGCGGCCAGCAGGATGATCCTGCAGAGGCTGAATCGCGACACCGGAAAAGTGAACTCGCTGCTCTGGTTCTCCGACGTCAAGCAGTCCACTCCGCTCCAGCCGGTGCCGTTGGCCGAGGGGGTCAACAGCTCGAGTGGGACGACGACTCTGGACGGCGAGACGGTCACCGTGACGTACACGGCCACCGTGACCGGCCACACCCTGCACGTGCGCCCGAAGCGCGTCGTCCGGTCGGGAAAGCGCGTTGCGGGCGAGAGCATTCCGGCACAATGGCGGACGAGTCTGACCCCGGCGCCGATGCCCCTGCCGAAGACCATCGACTTCGGCGTCCGCACCGTCACCGTCGACGCCGACGACATTACCGTTGAGCTGCGAGCGGAGAACGTCGATGCCGGTCAGGCCGGATAGCCTGCCGCCCATGACATCCCTGCCCACCCTCGGCCTGGCAGGGCTCCTGCTGCTGATCGGGCTCGTGGACGTGGTCAGCGTGCGCGGGCTGGGGACCGCGGCCTGGGTCTGCCTGGGGATCGGATTCCTGCTCGCCGGCCCGGCCTTACTGCTCAGCCTGATTCACCGCCGAATGTCGCCCGTCGGGTCGGTGATGGCCGGGGTGGGCCTGGCGTCCGCGTCCCTGCTCTACACCGTGCTCGCGAACACCGAGGCAGCGCCACGCAGCTTTCCCTCCCTGCTCGAGCTGACCGCGATGCTGGTTCTGCTCGTGATCAGGGTGCGCCGGTGGAACGGGCACGGCGACACCGTCGCCCTCGCCCTGCTGGTGGTGGCGACCATCGTGATCCCCACCCGGGATCCGCATGCCTACGCGAGTTCGCTCTCGCTGGTGGTGTCGATCGCTGTCGTGGTGGCGATCGTCGTTGGGTGGAGCCTGCGGGCCGGCGACAGCGACACCGCGACGAGGCTGCTGAGCGTGCGCAATGCCGAGCGCCGGGACATCGCCCGGGACCTGCACGACGATGTCGCCCACCACGTCACCGGCATTATCGTGGCCGCTCAGGCGGCGGCGGTGGTCGCCGAGCAGAACCCGGCCGCGGCCGGTGCCGCACTGAAAGCCATTGAAAGAGCCGGGATTGAGGCTTTGCAATCGATGCGAAGCATCGTCTCGATACTGCGCGTCCCCAGTCAGGACGACGTCGGCGACAGTGCCGCCCGCCGGAGCGCGGCACGGTGGCCGGAGGACCTGGAGGCTCTGCTGGAACGGTTCGAACGCACCACCGGCGTGGCCACCACCCTGACGATCGACGCCGTCGACGTCCCGATGGTTCACCGCCAGGCGGTGCAGCGGGTGACCCAGGAGGCATTGACCAACATCAGCCGGCACGCTCACGGCGTGACCCGCACCGAGGTGGTTCTGCGGCACGACGAGCTGGGCCTGCATCTCACCGTGACCGATGACGGGCGGCCCACTCCTACCCGGCGGACGGTGGCCGATTCCGGTGGCGGTTTCGGGCTCGTCGGCGTCCGCGAGCGGGCGGGCGCCCTTGGCGGCAGCGTCCAGATCGGGCGTCTGAAACAAGGCGGGTGGCAGGTGCGGGTCGACCTGCCGCTCCCCGCTTCCGCCGGCCTGAAGGCGGTGAGCCGCTGATGATGATCACGGTGCTGGTCGCCGACGACCAGGTGATGGTGCGCACCGGCTTCGCGATGATCCTCTCGGCCCAGCCGGACATTGAGGTCGTCGCCCAGTGCGCCGACGGGATCGAGGCCGTCGAGGCCGCCAGGCGGCTGCGGCCCAGCGTGGTCGTGGTCGACATCCGGATGCCTGGCCTCGACGGGCTGGAAGTGACCCGGATCCTGGCCGGGCCGGGGGTTGCGCAGCCGTTGCGGGTCGTGGTGGTCACCACCTTCGACGACGACGCGTACGTCGACTCCGCGCTGGACAACGGCGCTCTGGGATTCTTGCTCAAGGACGCGGGACCGGCCCTGCTGGTCGAGGCGGTCCGCGCCGCCGCCCACGGTGACGCCCTGATCAGCCCGGCCCTGACGCTGCGGCTGCTGCAACGGCGGCAGCCCACGCCCGGTCCGCCGCGCTCCGGACCGCTGTCGGCTCCCGCGCTGAGCGAGCGCGAGCTTCAGGTCGTGCGCCTGGTGGCCCGGGGGCTGACGAACACGGAGATCTGCAACGAACTGTTCCTGTCTCTGGGGACCGTCAAGTCACATCTGTCGAGTGTTCAGAGCAAGCTCCAGCTCACCAACCGGGTCCAGGTCGCCGCGTGGGCCTGGGAGAACCGGCAGGTCACCTGACCCCGGGCAGCCGGCGCCCCTGTCACCAGGATTGTTGGTTCGCGCGGCTTCGGTTTCGGTAGGGGCGTCCCGGTCAGCGTCACCTGGTTGCCGGTGGGAACGCTCTGGTCGGGACCGCTGGCGGTGGCTGGATCAGTTGGGACAGTTCGTCGGACGCCGGGGACAGGCCAGAGCGACGAGCCAGGCGCCTGGACCGAGCCTCGCCGGGCACCGGCCCTAAGGCAAGCCAACAAGTAGCCGCTGACCGCATTTTCGTGGAAGATCGCCACGCTTAGAAGTAGTGATAACGCTATCAGTCGACAGTCATACATAAGGCGCTGAGTAATTCAAAAAAATAGTCTCGAAAAAATTGTTATCGCCCTCCCTCTCGAATGGTCGCAGTGCATCAAGGGGTGGTGAGCTCCTTGTCTGCAACCCATGTTGATCTGCACAAAGCGCCATCTACCTGGCGAAATGCTATCGACAACGAGTTCGGTCAGCTGAGCTCTTGATTCGGACGAAATGCTCTGGCAACATTGCGAACATTCAACCTCGGCGTCTGATAAACCAGCAAATGGCTGGGATGGATCAAGTCTTCCCTGCATGTGAACGTTAACTATTTGCGATTGACGTTAAAGGAGTGAAGCGTGCAAGGAACGCATCACCCCGAGCGCTGTGGAGGCATGCTCCGTAACCACATTCGGCCGTGTGGACCCGACGTCGAACGCCGGGCCACACGGCTTCCATCACCCCAGCTATCCGAAAGGCAGCCACCCAATGACTATTACCGTGTCGCCCGGCCGACGGCCACCGAAATCCCGCCGGTGGAAGGCGCCCTGCGCCGCTGCCGCTGCCGTGCTCAGCGCCGGAAGCATGCTCGCTCTCGCGGGCTCGGCCGACGCTGCCACCACCCTGGGTGCTTCCGCGGCCGCCAAAGGGGGCCGCTACTTCGGTGCCGCGATCGCCGCAGGCAGGCTCGGTGATTCGACCTACACGCGCATCCTGAACGCTGAGTTCAACTCCGTCACTCCGGAGAACGAGATGAAATGGGACGCCACCGAGCCGTCTCGGGGCAGCTTCACCTACACCAACGGTGACCGGATCCTCAACCAGGGCATCTCGATGGGCGCCAAAGTCCGCGGCCACGCCCTGCTCTGGTACAAGCAGCAGCCCACGTGGGCGCAGTCGCTGTCCGGTAGCACGCTGCGCAGCGCGATGATCAACCACGTCACCCAGGTCGCCACCCACTACAAGGGCAAGATCTACGCCTGGGACGTGGTGAATGAGGCTTTCGACGATGGCCCCGGAGGTGGGCGGCGCGACTCGAACCTGCAGCGCACCGGCAACGACTGGATCGAGGCCGCGTTCCGGGCCGCTCGGGTCGCGGACCCCGCCGCGAAGCTGTGTTACAACGACTACAACACTGACGGCGTCAACGCGAAGTCGACCGGCGTCCTCAACATGGTGAAGGACTTCAAGGCCCGTGGGGTGCCGATCGACTGCGTTGGCTTCCAGTCCCACCTGGGCACCGGCATCCCGAGCGACTACCAGGCGAACCTGCAACGCTTCGCCGACACCGGCGTGGACGTGCAGATCACCGAACTCGATATCGCGCAGGGCTCCAACCAGGCGAATTCCTATGCGGCCGTGACCAGAGCCTGCCTGGCGGTGTCGCGCTGCACCGGCATCACCGTATGGGGCATCCGCGACAGCGACTCCTGGCGCCCCGGCGAAAACCCGCTGCTGTTCGACAACTCCGGCAACAAGAAAGCCGCCTACACCTCGGTCCTGAACGCGCTCAACGCCGGTGGTGGTGGTGGTGGCGGAACCTCGCCGATCGATACCAGCGCCTCGTACGTGTTGGTCAACCGCAACAGTGGCAAGGCGATGGATGTGTACAACCTGGCGACCACTGATGGTGCCCGGATTGCTCAGTGGGCCCGAAGTGACGGTAGTCAGCAGCAGTGGCAGTTCGTGGATTCTGGTGGTGGCTTCTACCGGCTGAAGTCTCGCCTGTCGGGCAAGGTTCTGCAGGTTTCCAGCTCGTCCACTGCTGATGGTGCCGCCATTGTTCAGTGGTCCGA
>DATINJ010000207.1:0-2674 GCA_035474375.1 Kineosporiaceae bacterium
GCCCGGGGCCCGGACCCGGCCCGACGGCTCGACGCCAGCGGCCAGCTCCCGCGCCCCGCGCGCGACCGTCCCCTCCCGGATCCCGGCCGCCTGGGCCACCGCCCGAATCCCACCACGGCCCCAGGCCCGCGCGTACGCACCCGCCAACAGCCGCCGCTGCCGCTCGTCCAGATGCGGGCTGAGCTGCTCGAACACCGTCGCCAACCGATCCCGCTCGCCATCCACGCACCCTCATGGCACACAAGCGAGCTTCCAGGCCGAAACCAACGACTTAATTCGAGACAAGCTCCCATTGCTTTTCGATCAAGCGGCAACAGCAACAGCGAGCCTTTCACGTGTCGGCGACCGCAGCTGGCGTGCCCTCCGTGCCCCGACACACCAGCAGCGGGCCGATTTTGGCTCGCACCTCGCTCGTCCGGAGGACGACGAACAATGCCTCCCGACCCAGGCCGTGCGGGCCGGGACCGGGAGGCATTGACTGCCCGGTGCTCACGGTCAAGAGCGAGCCCGCAGGTCGGCGAAGCGACTGAGCTGCGTGACGTGCTTGGGCTCGAGCTCGTCGAGCGTGGTGACCTGGAGCAGTTTCATCGTCCGCACGATCTGCTCGGACAGGATCTCGATCATCCGGTCGACACCCTCTCGCCCACCGGCCATCAGACCGTAGAGGTAGGCCCGGCCGACGAGCGTGAACTTGGCGCCCATCGCGATCGAGGCGACGATGTCGGCGCCGTTCATGATCCCGGTGTCGACGATCACCTCGACGTCGTCGCCGACCTCACGGACCACGTCCGGCAGGAGGTGGAAGGGCACCGGCGCGCGGTCCAGCTGCCGCCCGCCGTGGTTGGAGAGCACGATCGCGTCGACACCGAGGTCGGTGAGCTTCTTCGCGTCCTCGACGTTCTGCACGCCCTTGATCGCGATCTTGTGCGGCCAGATCTTGCGGATCTCGGCCAGGTCGTCGAAGTTGATCGACGGATCCATCGCCGCGTTGAGCAACTCACCGACGGTGCCGCCGGTCTCGGTCAGCGACGCGAACTCCAGCTTCGGGGTGGTGATGAAGTCCCACCACCACCAGGGCCGCGGAATGGCGTTCGCGATCGTGCGCACGCTGATCTGGGGCGGGATGGAGAAGCCGTTGCGCTTGTCGCGCAGCCGGGCACCGGCGATCGGGGTGTCGACGGTGAAGAACAGCGTGTCGAAGCCGGCGGCGGCGGCGCGCTCGACCAGGCCGAAGGAGATGTGGCGCTGGTTCATCACGTAGAGCTGGAACCAGTTGCGGCCGTGCGGATTGGCCTCCTTGACGGTTTCGATGGAGGCGGTCCCCAGGGTGGACAGGGTGAACGGGATGCCGGCCGCACCGGCGGCACCGGCCCCGGCCACCTCGCCCTCGGTCTGCATCAGTCGCGTGAAGCCGGTGGGCGCGATGCCGAACGGCAGGGCCGACGGGCCGCCGAGAATCTGGGCGGTGGTGTCGACGTGCGAGACGTCCCGCAGGATCGAGGGGTGGAACTCGATGTCCTCGAACGCCTGGCGAGCCCGGCGGAGCGACAGCTCGTCGTCCGCCGCGCCGTCTGTGTAGTCGAAGGCGGCGGCGGGTGTGCGGCGCTTCGCGATCCGGCGCAGGTCGTAGATGGTGAGCGCGGAGGCGAGGCGGCGCTTGCGGCCGTTGAACTCGAACTTCTTGAACTGGAGCAGCTCGAAGATGTCTGCCGGCTTCGGAACCTGACGCTGAACCATGGGGCCCTCCTTCTCCTGAGCGACGTGAGCCGTGGGCGCGTCCGACCCTTGCACGCCGAGCTCATCTTCGGCCACATCGAGGCCGAGCCGGTCGCAGGGTGAGTGGCAGGATCGCGTCGTGGACCTGCAGGAATTCCTGGATCATGTCAATCGCAGAGAGCTGATCAAGGGCGGATCGGAACTGCACCTGTTCATGCACGGCGTCGCTCAGGAGGCTCTGCACACCATCGCTCGACTGAACACCGGATACCACACGGCCGACGAGGTGCGTGCCCTGCTCACCGAGCTGACCGGACGGGGCATGTGGACGAGTCCATCACCGTCTTCCCGCCGTTCTACTGCGAATTCGGCAGGAACCTGATCCTCGGAAAGTCCGTATTCATCAACATGGGCTGCACTTTCCAGGACGCCGGAGGCATCACCATCGGCGACGGGACACTCATCGGTCACGGCAGCACGGTGACCACGCTCAACCACGGGGTGGACCCGGCGCGGCGGGCGGACATGGTCCCTTCGCCCGTCGTGATCGGCCGCAACGTGTGGCTCAGCGCATCAATGACCGTCGTACCGGGCATCACCATCGGCGACGGCGCGATCGTCGGCGCCGGCGCGGTGGTGACCAAGGACGTGGCGGCGAACACGATCGTCGCCGGGGTCCCCGCCACGATGATCGGCACGATCGGGTCCGACGACGCGAGCGTGTAGAAGCCCTGCGAGTCCCGGCACGACCCACGCGGGAGCGTCGCACTGGATCGGTACACCGAGCTTCTGGAACGCGACGGGCATGGGGACGCCTGCTCGGGGAACATCCCGGGCTCCCACACGCTCACGAAGGGGTGATCGGAATGGCAACGGGCGAGACCGGCTTCGGCGACGTCATGTTCGACCTGATCTCGGTTCAGTACCACTCGCTGAAGGCCGGGCACGACTACGGGCA
>DATINJ010000208.1:0-1632 GCA_035474375.1 Kineosporiaceae bacterium
TACAAGAAGGTACGGGCCGTCGAGTTCCTCGACGCGATCCCGAAGTCACCGTCCGGGAAAATCCTCCGCAAGGACCTCCGGGCGCGCGAAGCAGCCACCACACCTCGGCCAATGGATCGCACTGACCTCCAGTAGCGGGGAAGCGCGGCAGAGCTCGATCGGCGCCCTCAGGCACCGGGGTTGCTGCAGCGGCGGCTTCGGCGACGGCTTGGTCCTGTTCGCCTTCGCCGCCGCTGACGCCAACCGCGCCGACGATCCGGCCGTCCCGCTGCAGCGGGATACCGCCTGCGAAGATCATGATGCGGTTGTCTCCTGAAGGCCCGGGATTCGCTCGCGGAGCAGGGCTCGCATCCAGACGTTAAGGCGGATGAGCCAACGCGCTCTGCGGGGCCAGCTGGCGATCCGGCTGAAATACCGGCTGCGCTACGACGACTCCCTCGACGTCGTCGCCGTTCACGGCGTCGGCGGCGTGGTTGGCCTGGCTCGCACGGGGAGCTGCGTCACCACCCGGCCCAGAGCGGGTCCTGCCCGTCTCTGGTCTTATACCCGCCGCGATCAAAGAGAACGATGAAGCAAACCACGGCCGCTGGGTTTTGAATCGTCACTGAGGTGATCTCAACAAGATCGGCAGGGGTAGGCCGCGACACGCCGATGACCGCGGATGCGGGGCCAGGACGTGGGGTCCGCGGTAGGGAGTTCTCTTCCACAAGATCCAACCCGCCGAGGACCCCACGTTGATCGCTTATCCTGCCATGCTCGACGTTCCCCGTGAACTTGTCCTCGAGCTGGCCAGGCTGTTGCGCGCGGAGCGCCGGGCCCGCGGTACCCGGAAGGGGACCCGCCTGCTGACCTGCTTTCGCCAGGCGCTGCTGGTGCTGGTGTGGATGCGCACCAAGGGCGACGTCGCGGTCATCGGCGCCGGGTTCTCGGTGCCCCGCGCGACGGCCTACCGCTACCGCGACGAAGGCATCAAGGTGCTCGCCGCACAGGCCCCCGACCTGCACGAAGCGTTGCAGGAGGTGGCCGAGCAGGGCTGGTCGCACGTCGTGGTCGACGGAAAGCTGATCCGTACCGACCGCTGCGCCGAGACCACCACCAGCGTGAAGGGCGAGACGATCAACGTGTGGTACTCCGGCAAGCACCGCGCTCCCGGCGGCAACGTGCAAGCCGTCATCCGCCCCGACGGCGTACCGATCTTCGTCTCCGACGTCGCGCCCGGTCACCTGCACGACCTGACCGTGGCCCGCCACACCGGCGTCATCGGGGCACTGCACTGGGCGGCGTCCCAGCTCGACCTGCCCACGCTGGCCGACTCCGGCTACGAGGGCGCCGGCCAGGGCATCAAGACCCCGATCAAGCAGCCCGTCGACGGGCAGGTCCTCGCCCCGGACAACCAGGCCTACAACGCCCTGCTGCGCTCGAACCGCTGCCTCGGTGAGCGCGGCTTCGCCCTGCTCACCGGCCGCTGGCGAGCACTCCAACGGGTCACCGTCAGCCCCCGCCGCATCGGCGATCTCGCCCAGGCCGCGCTCGTGCTCACCCGAATCGAGAATGTCCAGCTACGCACTTCTTGTTGAGATCACCTCACTGGATCATCTCGCTTCCCCGGCCGTGGCCGGATTCAGTGGCCCA
>DATINJ010000209.1:0-71526 GCA_035474375.1 Kineosporiaceae bacterium
AACGGCGAGCGCTACCAGTTCCTGCGCTGGGGCCAGACCGCGTTCGACGACTTCAAGGTGGTGCCGCCGGGCACCGGCATCGTGCACCAGGTGAACATCGAGCACCTGGCTCGGGTGATCTTCGAACGCGATGGAGTGGCATACCCGGACACCTGCGTCGGCACCGACTCGCACACCACGATGGTCAACGGCCTGGGCGTGCTCGGCTGGGGCGTGGGTGGGATCGAGGCCGAGGCCGCGATGCTCGGCCAGCCGGTGAGCATGCTGATCCCGCGGGTCGTCGGCTTCAAGCTGACCGGTGAGATCCCGCCGGGCGCGACCGCGACCGACGTCGTCCTGACCATCACCGAGCAGCTCCGCCAGCACGGCGTGGTCGGCAAGTTCGTCGAGTTCTACGGCGAGGGTGTCGGGGCGGTACCACTGGCCAACCGGGCCACGATCGGCAACATGAGCCCGGAGTTCGGTTCCACCTGCGCGATCTTCCCGATCGACGACGTCACGCTGGAGTACCTGCGGCTGACCGGCCGAAGCGATCAGCAGATCGCCCTGATCGAGGCGTACTGCAAGGAGCAAGGGCTCTGGCACGACGCGAAGCGGGAAGCCAAGTACTCCGAGTACCTGGAGCTGGACCTGTCCTCGGTGGTGCCGAGCATCGCCGGGCCGAAGCGCCCGCAGGACCGGATCGCTTTGACCAACGCCAAGGAAGCTTTCCTCGGCGTGCTCGGCAACTACGTCAAGGATGTCCAGGGAACTCAGGATGAGGCGGTGGCCGAGTCCTTCCCGGCCAGCGACCCGCCAAGCAGTGACGCGACCCTGCCCGCGCACAACGGGGACGACGAGCCGCACGCGCCGGACCCGGCGCCGAAGGACAACCTCCGCCCGCACCGGCTGGTCTCGGTGACGATGAGCGATGGTCGGGAGGTCGACCTTGACCACGGCCACGTCGCCATCGCCTCGATCACCTCCTGCACGAACACCTCCAACCCGTCGGTGATGATCGCCGCCGGGCTGCTGGCGAAGAATGCGGTCGAGCGTGGTCTGACGGTCAAGCCCTGGGTGAAGACGTCGATGGCGCCCGGTTCCAAGGTAGTGATGGACTACTACGCCAAGGCCGGCCTGATCCCGTACCTGGAGAAGCTCGGGTACCACCTGGTCGGTTACGGCTGCACCACCTGCATCGGCAACTCCGGACCACTGCCGGAGGAGGTCTCCGCGGGAGTCCAGGAAGGCGACCTCGCGGTCGTCTCGGTGCTGTCCGGCAACCGGAACTTCGAGGGCCGGATCAACCCGGACATCAAGATGAACTACTTGGCCTCGCCGCCGCTGGTGATCGCTTACGCGCTGGCCGGGACGATGGACTGGGACCCGTTGAGCGAACCGATTGGTACCGACCCGGACGGTACCGAGGTGTTCCTCGCGGACATCTGGCCGAAGGCCGCGGACGTCGCCCGGGTGGTCGAATCATCGATCACCCGAGACATGTTCGCCACCGACTATGCCGATGTCTTCGCCGGTGACGAGCGCTGGCGCTCGCTGCCCACGCCGGAGGGCGAAACCTTCGCCTGGGACCCGGATTCCACCTATGTCCGGAAGCCCCCGTACTTCGAGGGAATGGCGCCGCAGCCGGCGCCGGTGACCGATGTGACCGGTGCTCGGGTGCTGGCGATGCTGGGCGACTCGGTGACCACCGACCACATCAGCCCGGCCGGAAATATCAAGGTCGACAGCCCGGCCGGGGTCTACCTGGCCGAACACGGCGTGGAACGACGCGATTTCAATTCCTACGGGTCGCGCCGGGGCAACCATGAGGTGATGATCCGCGGGACGTTCGCCAACATCCGGCTGCGCAACCTGCTTTTGGACGGCGTGGAGGGCGGGTTCACCCGTAACTTCCTGGCTGCCGGCGAGCAGACGACGATATATGACGCCGCTCAGGCGTATGCTGCCGCGGGCATTCCGTTGGTCGTGCTCGCGGGCAAGGAGTACGGCTCCGGGTCCAGCCGGGACTGGGCCGCCAAGGGCACCAGCCTGCTCGGGGTCCGTGCGGTCATCGCCGAAAGTTATGAGCGGATCCATCGTTCCAACCTGATCGGGATGGGCGTCCTGCCGTTGCAGTACCCGGCCGGCCAGAACGCCGCCGGCTTGGGCCTGGATGGCACCGAGACCTTCGCCATCGCGGGAGTGACCGGATTGAACGACGGCAGCACGCCGCGGACGGTCTCGGTCACGGCGACGAAGGCTGACGGCAGCGCCGTCCAGTTCGACGCCGTCCTCCGGATCGACACTCCGGGCGAAGCGGATTACTACCGAAACGGTGGCATCCTTCACTACGTGTTACGGCAGCTTGTGCGTTCCTGACCGTAGCTTTTCCGTCGACCGGCGAATTCCCCACTGATCATGGGAATCTCGCCGGTCGTCGGCGTTTGCGAGAAACCGAGCCCGGATGACGGCAGGATGTCGCACTTGTCGCGGACGTGCGCCGAGTGTTATCGACCTGTGATCAGTGGGACGGCTAGGGATGCTGGCGGGAAACCCTGACACGTGGATATGTTGTCGATGGCAACATATCCACGTCAGGGCCGACGAGGGGTCCTGGCGTGTGGAGAGTCGTCGTCGGATCCCGTGCCTGCGGGATCCGCCAGTTCGCGCCGGCAGGGTTGCCGGCGCAAGGGAGGACTACACCACCATGCGCAGACAACTCGTCGCAGCCTTCGCGGTCGGAACCGCTGGCCTGCTTGCCCTTTCGGCTTGTGGCAGCTCGGACAGCGCGACCCCCGGCGGAGACGCCGCCACTTCTGCGGCGGTCAAGGGCAAGGTCGGCGTGATTCTTCCCGACACCGCGTCCTCGGTCCGCTGGGAGAACAACGACCGTCCCCTGCTGAAGGCCGCTTTCGACGCAGCTGGGATCGAGTCGGACATCCAGAACGCCGGCGGTGACAAGACCAAGTTCCAGACCATTGCCGACGGCATGATCAGCGCCGGCGTCAAGGTCCTGCTGATCGTCAACCTGGACAGCCCGACCGGTGCGGCCGTCGTGAAGAAGGCCACCGCCGCCGGCATCCCGACCATCGACTACGACCGCCTCACGCTCGGCGGCGGCTCGAAGTACTACGTGTCCTTCGACAACACCGCGGTCGGCACCGCGATCGGTACCGGTTTGGTGAAATGCCTGACGGACAGCGGAAAGAAGCCGGCTGACGGCGGCATCGTCGAGCTCAACGGCTCGCCGACCGACAACAACGCCACCCTGTTCAAGAACGGATACGACAAGGTGATCAAGGACGCCGGTTACTCCGTCGTCGCTGACCAGTCGGTTCCGGACTGGGACAACGGCAAGGCCGGAACCCTGTTCGAGCAGATCTACACCCAGCAGAAGGGCAAGTTCATCGGCGTGGCCGCCGCGAACGACGGCCTCGGCGGTGCGGTTGTCGCGCGGCTGAAGAAGCAGGGCCTGGCCGGCAAGATCCCGGTCACCGGCCAGGATGCGACCGACGAGGGCCTGCAGCGGGTGCTGCTCGGTACCCAGTGCGTCACCGTCTACAAGGCCGTCAAGGCCGAGGCGGACGCGGCTTCCAAGCTGGCGATCGCGCTGGCCACCGGCGACACCGCCGCTGCCGACGCGCTGGCCACCGGCAAGACGAACGACTCCACCACCAAGCAGGACGTCCCGTCCGTGCTGCTGACGCCGGTCGCGATCTACCCGGAGAACGTCAAGGACGTCGTCGCCGACCAGTTCACCACGGCGGACAAGCTCTGCACCACCGCCGAGCTGAAGAAGGCCTGCACCAAGTACGGCGTCTCCTGATCGATCGGCTCAACTGATTGGTAAGCCCGTTGCGGGGGCCGTGTTTCACGGCCCCCGCAACGTCTCAACGTTCAGCGTGCGCAGGGCCTAGGAGTAGCCATGACAGATCGCGCGACAGATTCGGGGGTTGCCCCGCTGCTGAGTTTGCGGGGCATGAACAAGAGTTTTGGTGCGGTGCACGTGCTCAAGGACGCTGGAATCGACGCCTGGGCCGGCAAAGTCACCGCGCTGGTGGGTGACAACGGGGCCGGAAAGTCGACCATGGTCAAGGGCATCGCCGGAATTTACTCGTTCGACGACGGTGACTACCGCTTCGATGGCCGCACCGTGCACGTGACGAACCCGAAACAGTCTGCAGCTCTGGGCATTGAGGTCGTCTACCAGGACCTCGCACTCTGTGACAACCTGGACGTCGTTCAAAACATGTTCCTGGGACGCGAAATGCGCGCCGGCATCACGTTGGACGAGACCTCAATGGAGCGTCGCGCCGCCGAGACCTTGGCCGGGCTATCGGTGCGAACCCTGAAATCGGTTCGCCAGAAGGTCTCCAGCCTGTCCGGTGGTCAGCGACAGACCGTCGCGATCGCCAAATCCGTACTCTGGAACAGCAAAGTCGTGATCCTCGACGAGCCGACCGCCGCCCTCGGTGTGGCCCAGACCGAGCAGGTGCTGAATCTGGTCCGCAGGCTGGCGGACAACGGCCTGGCCGTCATCCTGATCACTCACAACATGAACGACGTGGTGCGGGTGGCCGACAGCATTTGCGCGTTGTACCTCGGCCGGACCGCCGCCCAGGTAGACGCGGGGACCGTGAACACCACCCAGATCGTTGAGTTGATCACTGCCGGCTACAGCGGCGACATCGGGCTGCCGCCGAACATCGCCAAGGAGGCCGTCGCGTGACCGTCACTGCTGCCGCACCCGCGCCGGACATCGAGGACGACAACAGCGTCGGCTCCGTGTTCCGGGCTTACTTGAACCGCCTGCGCGGCGGGGATGTCGGCTCGTTGCCGGCGCTCCTCGGTTTCGTCGCCTTGGTCATCCTGTTCGCGGCGATGCGCCCGGACACCTTCGCGTCATCTCGAAATGCCGCCAACCTGCTGACCCAGTCCGCCCCGGTGATCTTCATCGCGATGGGTCTGGTGTTCATCCTGCTGCTCGGCGAGATTGACCTGGGCGCCGGCTACACCGCCGGAACCTCGGCCGCCGTAATGGGCGTGCTGATGACGAATCACGGCATTGCCTGGCCACTCGCGGTCGTCGCCTGCGTCGCCACCGGCGTGGTGGTCGGGTTGCTGGTCGGGCTGCTCGTCGCCCGACTGGACATCCCCTCGTTCGTCGTCACCCTGGCCTTCTTCCTCGGGCTCCAGGGTGTGCTGCTGCTGGTCATCGGCGAAGGTGGAACGCTCAGCATCACCAGCCCGACGATCCTCGCGATCATGAACAACAACCTCAGCCCGATGCTCGGCTGGTTGTTCTTCGCGGTGGTTGTCCTCGGCTTCGCCGGCAGCCTGTTCTGGTCGACGGCCACCCGTCGTCGGGCCGGCCTTCCGGTCGCCAGCAGCGGGGTTATGATCGCCAAGGTGCTGGCGCTGGCCATCCCGCTCGGGATCGCCACCTACTTGTTGAACCTGGAGCGGGCGGTAAACCCGCTGATCAAGTCGCTGCGGGGAATCCCGATCGTGGTGCCGTTCACCCTGGTGTTCCTGGTGGTGCTGAGCTTCCTGCTGGGGCGGACGGCGTTCGGCCGGCACGTCTACGCGGTCGGTGGCAACACCGAGGCTGCCCGCCGGGCCGGCATCAACGTTCCAGCGATCAAGATCATGTGCTTCATCATCGGCTCGTCGATGGCCGCGATCGCCGGAATCCTGTTCGCCTCGCGCGACAACTCGGTCTCGCCGACCACCGGTGGGGCCTCGACCCTGCTGTACGCGGTGGGTGCCGCCGTGATCGGTGGAACGTCGCTGTTCGGTGGCAAGGGCCGGGTCGCGGACGCGATTCTCGGTGGTCTGGTGATCGCCGTGATCGACAACGGGCTACCGCTGATCACCCAGAAGTCCGGGATCCAGTTCATCGTCACTGGCCTGGTCCTGTTGCTTGCTGCGAGCGTCGACGCCATCTCCCGGCGACGGTCGGCCGCCACCGGGAGGTGACCCGGCCACCGATCGGTGGCGCTCCGGACGTACGCAGGCACAACCTTTCTGCCCTGCTGCACCACTTGCACATCGGTGGGCCGATGCGGCGTGCGGAGCTCACCGATCTCACCGGGCTGAACCGCAGCACGATCGCCGGGCTGGTCGCCGAACTGGAGGCCCTCGGCGCGGTCACCCAGGAGCCCGGTCCGGCGATCGGGGGCCGGCCGACCAAGGCTGGCCGGCCCTCGCCGGTGGTCCGGGCCTGCCCGGAGACGGTGCAGGTACTGGCCGCCGACGTGGCGGTCGGCCGGATCTCGATGGCGTTGATCGGGCTCGGCGGGTCGGTAGTGGCCCGCCGCGCTCGATCGGTCAGCGACACCTCGCCCAAGGCGATGGCCGAGCTGCTCGCCTCGATCGGCCGGGAACTGATCGACAGCCCGAAAGCCGGTCAGCACGTCGTCGGCCTGGGGATCTCGGTGCCCGGCGTGGTCCGGGGCAGTGACGGGAATGTCCGCTTCGCGCCGAACCTGGGGTGGGCCGATGCGCCGTTCCATGCGCTGGTGACCGACGCACTGGCTGCTCGAGGGCTACCTACCCTGCCGGTTCGAGTCGGCAACGACGGGTACCTCGGAGCCTTGGCCGAACACCTGCGCGGGGCCGCTCGCGGGGTAGCCGACCTGGTCTTCGTCGAAGGCGAGGTGGGCGTCGGTTGTGGCGTGATCGTCGGCGGGCGCCCGCTGGTCGGGGCCGGCGGCTATGCCGGAGAACTGGGCCACATGTCAGTCCGCGGGGACGGACGACGCTGCCGGTGCGGTGCCAAGGGGTGCTGGGAGACCGAGATCGGCACCGAGGCGATGGCTCGCGCTCTGGGCCTGCCGGACGATGCCGGTGACGACCAAGTGGTCGCCTTGCTGCGGGCCGGTGGGCCGCAGCGCGCCGTCCAACTCAACGAGGTGGCGCACTATCTCGGGGTCGGCTTGGCGAACGTGGTCAACCTGCTGAACCCCCGGCTGGTGATCCTCGGTGGGCTGTTGCGGGATCTGTATCCGCTGGTCGCCGTCCAGGTCGGGGAGGTGCTGGCCGAGGCCGCGCTGCAGGCACCGATGGAGCAGGTCACGCTGGCCGTGCCGTTGCTGGGCGGCGATGCGGTGTTGATCGGGGCCGCCGAATTCGCTTGGGAGGCCACCCTCGCCGACCCCGCGGCGGTACTCGGTCAGCCTGTCGTGCGCGGGGTATAGCGTCCCTTCATTGTGAGCGCACATACCCCGCCGGGATGGCCGGCCGTCGTACCGCCGCCGGGTACACCGGACTGGGAGCAGGCCGCCGCCGAATGGCTGCTCGACCTGTGCCCGGCGGACTTTCGCGGTTACCCGGTGCTGCGCCGGCATCCGCTGGCACTAGCCTGGCTGGCTGGTCGAACCGTGGACGCCGCCCGGCAGGCGATGGCCACGGCGCTCAGCCGAGGCCGGGCGGAGCTGACCGAGTCGCTGCAACCGCCGGTGGTGGACCAGGTCCTGCAAACCGTGGAACGCGAGCAGGCCCGACTGCTGGCTGCCGCCCGCGGCGTCACCCTGATCGAGCAATCTCTGCGTGGCCACCGCCACGTCCCCCGGATGTAGGGACGGCCTGGCCGCTTCGGTGAAACATTTGCAGGGATTGTGGTGGGTTGATAGGGCGTGTCCCGTCGTCCGATCCACAGACCGGACGGCGGGTCAGTTATCCACAATCGGCCGGCCATCGCGCCGCGGAGCTGCATTCGGCGGAACCATCTCTTCATGCCACCACGCCAGCGCAGTCACCAGCACGAGAGCGCACCGCGCGAACCGTTCCGAGCTCGAGAACGTGGGCGATGGTCAGATAATGGGGTCATGACGGCGTCCACGGTGAACCTCATCGACCTGGCTGGCCAGCGCCCCCTGCAGATCGAGGATCTGCCTCGGGAGGTCGACAACGTTCGGTATGAGCTGATTGATGGGAGTCTGTACGTGACGCCGCTGGCGGACTACGAGCATCAGGATCTTGTCTTGAAGATCGCAATGCTCTTAGCAGCCAAGAATCCACAAGGTTCCACCGTACTTCCCGGGGTGAACGTGATTCTCGGGAGCCAGACCATCGTCGAGCCCGACGTCGCCGTGGTGGACCCGGCGCATCTGGTCCACGACGGGCTCGGGGTGTCGCCGAAGGGCTTGCTGTTCGTTGTCGAGATCACCTCGCCATCCACCCGACGTCGAGATCTGACGATCAAGCGGCAGCTGTACAGCGAGTGGGAGGTGCCGTATCTCGTCGTCGACCGCAGCACCAGCCCGCACACCTACGCCGGCTACGGCGACCTTCCCACCTGGGCCGGCGTCGTTCTGCCCGATCGCTGAGATCCCCGACCGCCGACGATTCCGATCGCTGACGGGTAGGTCGGCGGTGTGACTTGAAATGGGGGGTCCGAGGACGCGCGGTTCGGTCACCGCACCTAGACTCAGGGCTCCGGCTTGATGGAGGAGTGCGTAGATGGTGGCTCTCGCGAATATCCGCGGGCCGGAAGACCTGAACGGTCTTAACCGGGAGGAATTGGACGATCTGGCTGCCCAGATCCGCGAGTTTCTGATTCGCGAGGTCTCCCGCACCGGTGGGCACTTGGGCCCGAACCTGGGTGTGGTCGAGCTCACGCTGGCGGTGCACCGGGTGTTCGAATCACCGCTGGACAAGATCGTTTTCGATACCGGTCACCAGTGTTACGTACACAAGCTGATCACCGGCCGTCAGGACTTCTCCGCGCTGAAGCGGCGTGGCGGTTTGTCCGGCTATCCCTCCCGGGTCGAGTCCGAGCATGACATCGTCGAGAGCTCGCACGCGTCGTCGTCGCTCTCCTGGGCAGACGGGCTGGCCAAGGCGCATCAGCTGCTCGGGCACAGCGACCGGCATGTGATCGCGGTCGTCGGGGACGGTGCACTGACCGGCGGGATGGCCTGGGAGGCGCTGAACAACATCGCCGTCGGCCGGGACCGCAACCTGGTGATCGTGGTCAACGACAACGAGCGCTCCTATGCTCCGACGATCGGCGGCCTCGCCGACCGGCTCGCCACCTTGCGGACCGCGCAGGGCTACGAACGAGTGCTCGACTTGGGCAAGTCGGTGCTGCAGCGCGGCGGCGCGCCGGGCCGATTCGCCTACGAGACGCTGCACGGCGTGAAGAAGGGCATTAAGGACATCGTCGCCCCACAGGGCCTCTTCGAGGACCTCGGGCTGAAGTATGTCGGTCCGGTCGACGGTCACGACATCGACGCCATGGAGCGCGCGCTGCGCCGGGCCAAGACCTACGGCGGGCCGGTGATCGTGCATGCGATCACCCAGAAGGGCCGAGGCTACCCGCCCGCATTGAACGACGAGGCAGACCAGTTCCACGCCGTCGGGGTGATCGACCCGGTCACCGGGGTGCCGTTGAAGAGCAGCGCCGGGCAGAGCTGGACCAGTGTGTTCGCCGACGAGATCCTCAGCGTCGCCACCGAACGGCCGGACGTCGTCGGCATCACCGCCGCGATGCTGATCCCGGTGGGCCTGCATCGGTTCGCGGAGCGATTCCCGAGCCGGGTGTTCGACGTCGGAATCGCCGAGCAGCACGCTGTCACCAGTGCAGCCGGGATGGCCCACGGTGGCCTGCACCCAGTGGTGGCGGTCTATGCGACGTTCATCAATCGAGCCTTTGATCAGCTCCTGATGGATGTCGCCCTGCACCACGAGGGCGTCACGTTCGTGCTCGATCGCGCCGGGGTGACCGGTGACGACGGGGCCAGCCACAACGGCATGTGGGATCTGTCTCTGCTCGGCCTGGTCCCCGGAATTCGAATCGCCGCGCCCCGGGATGCGCCCCGGGTGCGAGAACTGCTTCGCGAGGCGGTCGCCGTGGACGACGGCCCGACCGTCCTCCGGTTCCCGAAGGGCGCGGTGGCCGCAGAGACCGCAGCCCTGGACCGGATCGGCGAAATGGACGTGCTCGCTCGCCACGGCGAGGAGGATGTGCTCCTGGTCGCCGTCGGCTCGATGGTCGGGCTCGGGCTGGACGTCGCCGACCGGCTCACCCAGCAGGGGATTGGCGTCACGGTGGTCGACCCGCGCTGGGTGCTCCCGGTGGACGGCGCGCTGCCGGCCCTGGCCGCGCGCCATCGGCTGGTCGTGGTGGTGGAGGACAACGGCGTCGCCGGCGGGGTGGCCACGGCGGTGGCGACCGCGCTGCGGGCCGTACGGGTGCCGACCGTGGTGCAAGGATTCGGCATCCCGCAGCAGTTCCTTGATCATGCCAGCCGCGCACAGGTACTAGAGCAGATCGGGCTCACCGCGCAGGAGGTCTCCCGCGAGGTGGTGGAGCACTTCGCTCGCCAGGAGGCGACTCTCGCCGATCTGTAGCCGCCGAGCCGAAACCGTTTCTGCGAGAAGCTATATCAATCTCGCGGAAACGGTCGGATCAGGCTGTTCCCGACGGCCCCAGACTGAAGGGCAGGGTGACGGTCTCTGCGGTGATCAGGAGCGGTACCGCCATTCCGCGGTCATAATCCTCGGTCAGCGACCAGGCGGCCGCAACGAACGCCGGGTCGATCTGGCTGACGTTGAACCAGCCGCGCCGTCGGGTCGGGACGGCCAAGGCCCGCAGGCCGGAACCGTCGCTGTGAGCGAGGTGTCGGCGGAGGGTGCGGGAACTGAGCAGGGAGAGGACGTCGCAGCCGCCGACCGGGCGGATCAGGCCGGTTTCGCCGTCCCGGGTCAGCCTGGCCGCGGACAGCGAGCCCATCCGTTCGGCGTGCTCGCGTAGCTCCGGCCACCAATCCTTCGCGTCGATGCCCATCGAGCGCAGCACGGACGGCGCGAGGGGGGTGGTTCGACCCATCTCGCCGACCAGCCCGAGGACGGCGATGCCCAGGTCGAGGGCGTCGCCACGCAACGGTTCCTGAGCCCAGGCGGTACCGAGGTGCTCGGTGTGACCGGGCGGCAAAGCCATCACCCGGGCGGCGGAGCGGAACCGATCCGCGGCAGCTGGGCCCAGGTCGCTGGCCAGTCGGTGCAACCGGAGCAGGTTCTCCACCCGGCGCAGGGCGGTGGGCCCGTTCGGATCATGGGCGCCGACCGCATCGCGGACCGCCGTCCACTCCACCATGGCAGCCTGCCGTCCAGGGAGCAGGACACCGGCGTCGGTGGGCCTGACATCGAGGTCCCGCAACACGCTGACCGCCAGGACGCACTGGCGCAGGGGAGGAGTATCAACGCTGGGCATTCGGTCAAGTTAGTCACTCAGATGTGCGGTTGATGCCGAAAGATGGGCTTCCGGGCCGCAAAAAAGTCACTCAAAATACCCGCCTGCCGCGCTCGGCCACCCGGCACGACTCGAGGGTCGCGCAGTGTGACCGAGCGGAGGACCAGGCAGTGGGCCGGTGCTTGATCAGACGTCCGGGCCGGTTCGGCGGCCCGGACGTCTGCACCGGATCGGCGTCAGGCGGGCTGAACCTCGGGCTGGGTGGCGATCCCCGGGGCCAGGAAGCGGTGTCCCACGACAGCCTCCGAGATCCCCTCCCGGTCGAGGTATGGCGTGATCCCACCGAGGTGGAACGGCCAGCCGGCGCCCATGATCATGCACAGGTCGATGTCCTGCGGCTGCGCGACGACGCCCTCGTCGAGCATGAACCCGATCTCTTCGGCGATCGCGGAGAGCGCTCGCTTGCGCAGTTCTTCCTCGGTCTGCGGCTTGTCACCGACGACGAACAGCGCCTTGGTGTCGTCCGCCAGGTAGGGCTTGCCCTCCGGGCTCCAGGACCAGATCCCGGGCTTGCCGGCTTCGACCAGGCGGCGCAGATTGTCCGACACGCCGAACCGATCCGGGAAGTACCCGTGCAGGGTCTCCGCGACGTGCAGGCCGATCGCCGGCCCGACCAGCTGCAGCAGCACGAACGGCGACATCGGCAGGCCCAGCGGGGCCAGCGCGCGGTCCGCCACGTACGGGTCGGTGCCCTCGTCCAGCGAGGCGGTCACCTCGCCGAGGAAGCGGGTGAGCAGCCGGTTGACGACGAACGCCGGAGCGTCCTTGACCAGCACCGACGTCTTCTTCAGCTCCCGGCTGACCTTGAACGCGGTAGCCAGCGAGGCGTCATCGGTCTGCTCGCCGCGGACGATCTCCAGCAGCGGCAGGACGGCGACCGGGTTGAAGAAGTGGAAGCCGACAACCCGCTCGGGGTGCTTGAGATCGGCTGCCATCTCGGTGACCGACAGCGAGGAGGTGTTGGTCAGCAGCAGGCAGGTGTCCGAGACGACAGCCTCGACCTCGGCGAAGACGGTCTTCTTGACCGACATCTCCTCGAACACGGCCTCGATCACGACATCGGCCTCGGCGAAGTCGGCCTTGTCGGTGGAACCGCGGACCAGCGCCTTCAGCCGGTTCGCGGCGTCCTGACTGAGCCGGCCCCGACCGAGCAACTTGTCGATCTCGCCGTGGACGTAGCCGACGCCCTTGTCCACCCGAGCCTGGTCCAGGTCGGTGATGATCACCGGGACCTTCAGCTGCCGGACGAAGAGCAGGGCGAACTGGCTTGCCATCAGGCCTGCGCCCACGATCCCGACCGTGGTCACCGGCCGGGCGAGCGACTTGTCCGGCGCTCCAGCGGGCCGCTTGGCCCGCTTGGTCACCAGGTCGAAGGCGTACAGGCCGGCCCGGATCTCCTGGCTCAGCGACAGGTCGGCGAGGGCCTCGTCCTCGGCCGCGAACGCCGTGTCCCGGTCGGCGGTGCGGGCCAACGCGACCAGCTCGAGCGCCCGGTACGGCGCCGGAGCGGCACCGCTCACCTTGAGGTCGGCGAACGCCTTGGCAGCCTCGATTGCCGCGTTCCAGGACTCCTCGGAACGGTCGATCTCCGGCCGCTGGACGACGATCTCACCCCGCAGCACGGCCGAGGTCCAGGCCAGTGACTGCTCCAGGAAATCGGCCGGCTCGAACAGGGCATCGCCGATGCCGATGCCAAACGCCTTCTTGCCGTTGAGCATCTTGTTCTGGTTCAGCGGGTTGGTGATGATCATTTCGAGGGCCTTCTGCGGCCCGATCAGATTCGGCAGCAGATAGGTGCCGCCCCAGCCGGGGACCAGCCCGAGGAAGCACTCCGGCAACGCCACCGCCGGGATCCCCGAGGAGATCGTCCGGTAGCTGCAGTGCAGGGCGATCTCCAGCCCACCGCCCATCGCCGCGCCGTTCACGTAGGCGAACGTTGGTACCGGAAGCTCGCCGAGCCGGCGGAACTGGTCGTGGCCGAGCTTGCCGATGGTCAGCGCCTGCTCGTGGCTGCCGCCCATCTTGACCATGCCCAGGTCGGCGCCGACGACGAAGATGAACGGCTTCCCGGTGACGCCGACAGCGACGATCTCGCCGGCGTTCACCCGGGCCTCGACCTGGTCGAGCGCGGTCTGCAGGCTGAGCAGCCCGCGCGGGCCGAAGGTCGAGGGCTTGGTGTGGTCGAGCCCGTTGTCCAGGGTGATCAGAGCCAGCGTTCCGGCGCCGTTCGGCAGGGCGACGTCGCGAACCAGAGCCTGCGTGACCACCTCGTCGGGCAGCGCCTCGGCGGCTGCCTGAGACAGAGCGCTGGTGCTGTCAGTGCTGCTGGGGGCCACTCGTTCCTCGTGTCCGGTGACGGTCATGCGGAGGCTCCTTCGCCGGTGCCGTAGTCCTTGTGGTGGGGGTTCTCCCAGATGACCGAACCACCCATGCCGATTCCGATGCACATCGTGGTGAGCCCATACCGGACCTCGGGACGGTCTTCGAAGTGCCGGGCCAGCTGGGTCATCAGCCGCACCCCGGAGGAGGCCAGCGGGTGACCGATCGCGATCGCGCCGCCGTCCGGGTTCACCCGAGGGTCGTCGTCCTTGATCCCGTAGTGGTCGAGGAACGACAGCACCTGGATGGCGAAGGCCTCGTTGATCTCGAAGAGCCCGATGTCGTCGATGCTGAGACCGGTGCGCTGCAGCACCTGCTCGGTGGCCGGGACCGGGCCGTAACCCATCACTGCCGGGTCGACGCCCTTGAAGGCGTACCCGACCAGCCGCATCTTGACCGGCAGGCCGAGTTCCTCGGCGACGTCCGCGGCGGCGAGCACGCAGGCCGTGGCACCGTCGTTGAGCCCGGCGGCGTTACCGGCGGTGATCCGGCCGTGCGGCCGGAACGGCGTCTTCAGCTTTGCCAGGTCTTCCAGCGTGGTGCCCGGGCGCGGCGGCTCGTCGGCGACGGCCAGCCCCCAGCCCTGCTCCTCGCTGCGGATCGCTACCGGCACCAGGTCGCGCTGGATCCGGCCGGCCACGTAGGCGGCCTGCAGCTTGGCCTGGCTGGCGACCGCGAAGGCGTCGGTGCGTTCCTTCGTCAGCTCCGGGAACTTGTCGTGCAAGTTCTCTGCGGTCTGGCCCATCACCAACGCGGACGGGTCGACGATCTGCTCGGAGACGAACCGCGGGTTCGGGTCGACGCCCTCGCCCATCGGATGCCGGCCCATGTGCTCCACACCGCCGGCGATCACCACGTCGTAGGCGCCGAAGGCGATCCCGGAGGCGGTGGTGGTGACTGCGGTCATCGCCCCGGCGCACATCCGGTCGATCGCGAAACCTGGGACGGAGTTGGGCAACCCGGCCAACAGTGCAGCGGTCCGGCCGATCGTCAACCCCTGGTCACCGGTCTGGGTGGTCGCCGCGATGGCGACTTCCTCGACGCGTTCCGGGGGGAGTTCGGGATGCCGCCGCAGCAGTTCCCGGATGCATTTGACCACGAGATCATCGGCTCGGGTCTGGGCGTAGATGCCCTTCTTGCCGGCCTTACCGAACGGAGTTCGCACGCCGTCAACAAAGACGACGTCGCGGAGGGTGCCGGGCACTGGGGTCCTCCCGAAAGCTGGGGGTGACTGGTACGGATCCATATTACTCGCAAGTAACTGTTGTGGTTACACCGTAGCTAGGCCGAAACGACGCGCGCAGTCGTAGCCGTGTGACGGCGGGCACGTGTTCGCCCGGTTTCCTCGACGCTAACTCGATTCTTCGACGGTAGCCCCCTCCACCGACAAATCCCGGCGACCCGGCGGGAGGGCCTCCCCGATGACAGGCCGATGCTGCCTGGCGGCAGCGACCTTCGCACCGACGATGCTCCCGCCGGCCACCGTGGATAGGTGGTGCCAGGGTAGGAATCGCTAGATCGCCAGTTTGGCCCGCTTTTGGGCCGCGGAAGTGCCCATATCCCGGCAAGGCTGGAGATCTTGGCAGGGGAGCGGATCTTGGCGGGCTCCAAGTTCAACCGGGGGCAGGCTGGCCGTCGGCCCGGCTGGCGACCGGGGGCAGGCTGGCCATCGGCCCGGTTGGCGACTGCGGGCAGGCCGGCGATCGGGCCCGGTTGGCGATTTCTGCCGAGACTTCTAGCTGGTCGCGACCGGGGCGTGGGTGCGGTCGGCTTCCCGGGGTGCCGTTACCCGCTGCGGGCGGAGGAAGAAGACCATCACCGTGCCGACATACAACAACCAGGCGATGGCCTGCAGCCAGGACGTGGTGGGGTGGATGTTGAGAATGCCGCGCAGCAAGGCGGCCACGAAGCCGTCCGGCGCAATCACGCCCGACACGTCAAAGGCGATGGAATTCTCGCCCGGCAGTAGCCCGATCTCCTGGAATTCGGCGATGCCGTACGCCAGCACACCGCCGGCCACGATCACCAGGGCGGCACCGGTCCAGGTGAAGAACCGGCCGAGGTTGAAGGCGATTGCCCGGCGGTACATCAGGTAGCCGATCGTGACCGCGACGGCCAGCCCGAGGAAGACCCCGGCCAGCGGCTCCCAGCCACTGCCGGCGGCCTGCACGGCCGGCCAGACGAACAGGGCGGTCTCGATGCCCTCGCGGGCCACGGAGACGAAGGCGGTGGCGACCAGGGCGCCGGTACCCATCGAGATGGCCTTGTCCAGCCGGCCCTGGAGTTCGCTCTTCATCGATCGAGCGGCCTTGCGCATCCAGAAGATCATGAACGTAACGAAGATCACCGCGATGAACGACATCGTGCCGCCGAAACCCTCCTGGGCTTCGAACGACATGCTCTGCGCGCTGAAGGTGAGGACGGCGCCGATGCCGAGGCTCAGCGCGATCGCCGCGCCGATCCCGAGCCAGACCGGGGGCAGCCGATCGCGCCGGTCGGTCTTGACCAGATAGGCGATCAGGATGCTCACAACCAGGGTGGCCTCGAGGCCCTCGCGGAGGCCGATGAGGAAGTTCGCGAGCACGGGCCACTCCGGAGGACTGAGGAAACAACGCAGGTAAGGCTAACCTTAGGCGCCGTTGCCTTCGTCGTCGAGTCCGGCAGCCGCCAGCTTCAGCGCTCCGGTCAGCACAGCGGCCGTCAGATCAATCTGCCACTGCCGGGCTCCGAGCCCACGTAACACCTGCTCGATGGCTTCCTGGGACATCGATTCCGGTGGATCCCAGCACAGCCGGCGCACGGTGTCCGGAGCCAGCAGGTTCTCCACCGGCAGTTCCAGGGATCCACCCAGTTCGGCGATCGCCGCCCGAGCAGCGGCCAATCGGGCGGCCGCCATCGGATCGCGTTCGGCCCAGACCCGAGGTGGTGGTGGCCCGTCCGTAGGCAGGTGCTGCGGGGGCAGTTCGGCGTCGGGCAGGGCGCGGGCGACGTCCAGCGCGTCCAGCCATTGCCGGGTGTGCCGCCGGGCACCGCGCCCGGAGAACGCCGGCAACGCGTTCAGTGCGGTCATCGAGGTGGGCATCGCCAGTGCGGCCTCGACGATCGCGCTGTCCGGCAGGATCCGGCCCGGGGACAGGTCGCGCTGCCGGGCGACGGCGTCGCGCGCCGTCCACAATTCTCGGACCCCGGCCAACCGCCGCCGGTCCCGGACCCGGTGCATCCCGGAGGTACGCCGCCACGGGTCGACCCGGGGCGGTGGCGGTGGTGCGGCCGCCACCGCGGCGAACTCCTCTTGAGCCCAGGCCAGCTTGCCCTGCCGCTCCAGTTCGGTGTGGACGGCGTCACGTAGGTCGGTCAGCACCTCGACGTCGAGGGCGGCGTAGCGCAGCCAGGGCTCGGGCAACGGGCGGGTGGACCAGTCGACCGCCGAGTGTTCCTTGGCCAGGCTCAGGCCGAGCAGTTCCTCCACCATCGCGGCCAGTCCCACCCGCGGATAGCCGGCCAGTCGGCCGCCGAGTTCGGTGTCGAACAGGATGGTCGGATGCAGGCCCACCTCGGCGAGGCAGGGCAGATCCTGGGACGCCGCGTGCAGAACCCACTCGACCCCGGCGATGGCGTGGTTCAGGTCGGACAGGTCGGGTAGTTCGACCGGATCGATCAGTGCGGTCCCGGCGCCCTCGCGGCGTAGCTGGACCAGGAAGGCGCGCTGGCCGTAGCGGTGACCGGAAGCGCGCTCGGCGTCCACGGCGATCGGACCGGTGCCGGCGGCCATTGCCGCGATCACCTCGGCGAGGGCTGCACGGTCGACGATCACTGGTGGCACGCCGTCCCGGGGGAAGTCCAGGCGCTGTCGCGGCGCAGCCTCTTGAACTGCGGATTCGGCCTCGGGCAAGGCTTCGGAGGCGCCCTCGGGCAAGGCTTCGGAGGTGGCCTCGGAGACGTCTTCGGGGGCAGCCTTGTCCGGGTCGTCAGCGGCGGCCGGAATCGAGGCAGGCTTCACCGCCGCGGCTGCCGGAATCGAGGCAGCGCGGAACTCTGGCATCAGGGGGCTTGTCCTCCCTTCGTCAACCGGCACAAACCCCACCGTAGCTTGCTGTTAGCCGCTGTCGGTCGTCGACGCGGTCAGGCAATGACACCAGACCGCAGCGAGGTGGCCACCATCTCGGCCCGATCACCGGTCCCGAGCTTGCGGGCAATCCGGGCAAGATGGCTCTTCACGGTGAGAGCTGAGAGCCCGAGAGCCACCCCGATGTCCTTGTTCGACTTGCCCTCGGCCACCAGTTGCAACACCTGGATCTCCCGAGCCGACAGCGAATCGACCCCCTCGCCGCGTTCGGTGATCGGCCGTGCCACGCCGGTGCCGACCGCCGAGACCACGTAACACCGGATACCGGCGGCGACGGCGGCTCGGACGCTGTAGGGATCGTCGCTGGTGGCCACCACCATGCCGCGCTGCCAGCCGGCCGCCCGAAGCTCGCGGACCAGGGCGATCCCGGATCCGTCCGGCAGTCCGGCCTCGGCAACCACCAGGTCGGCGATCCCGGCGGACGCCCGAGAGCGAGCCTCCGCGACAGTTCCGATCTCCAGGACGTGCCGGGCACCCATCGCACGCAACGTATGAGCAACCGTCTCCCTGACCGCGGGGCTGTTGACCACGACCATGGCCGCGAATCGGCCTGGGCGCGGCACGGCTACTCCAGCTCGCTCGGTCAGAGCGGTCACCTCAGCCTCCAAAGGAATGATCGACCGAGGTCGACGTCTGTTCTCCCGGAGGGGATCGGCACCGTTCGCGGCCGACTTGAGAGGAGGGACGGCGCAGCGCCAGCCGCTGCCCGAGTGCCCGCCGACCGGGTGGTGGGCGGGGCGGGCAGATCTAGTGGCGCCGGGGGAGGGAGGTGACGCCGTCGGTCACCGGCGGTAGCCCGGCCACCGTGCACAGCAGGTTGGACCAGGCCTCGAGGTGGGTGACGACGTCGTCCAGCGGCGTCCAGGACGCTCTGACCTCGATCTCCACCGTGGGTGGCGGCCCGGCCAGGGCACCGAAGGTCTCAGAGACCACTCGGGTGACCGTGCCGCCGGCAGCGGTGTACTCGGCGCCGCCGACCGCCAGCGACTCCTCCAGCCAGGACCAGCCGACCTGGCCGAGCATCGCGTCCTGGCCGAGGTCGCTCTCCAGCCCGGCGCGGACGAACGTGACGATCCGGTAGGTGCCCTGCCAGGCTTCCGGTCCGGCCGGGTCGTGCAGCAGGACGAAGCGGCCGGTCGCCAGCTCATCGCCGTCCGACGTCACATCGGCGCTGAGGGCGAGCGCGAAGGGGGCAATCCGTTGCGGGGCTGGGACCTCCTCGAGGCTGACCTCCGGCCGCAGGATTGTTGCCCGCAATCGGGACACCACAGCGAGGAACCCCTCAGGGGCATCGTCAGACCTTCCGCGGACCGCCACCGTCGCAGCGTACGGTGACGGATCGCCACTTTCGGGGACGACGCGCCCAGTCAGGGCTTTGGTGCAGCACGTTAAGTGACGGCGATCGCCTCCCGCATCCCCACAAGATCGGCAAGACCGGTCACCCCAGCGCTTCCGCCCGCGCGCGGACGTCACGGTCTCGACGGCCGTCGACCAGCCCTAGGGCCTCGTCCAGGGTGGTTCCGTGCGCCCGTCCGGGCGTGGGTCGGGCAGTTGCAGGACGGCGAGGGTGGCACGCATCGTCGCCAGGTCGGCGAGGCCGGTCAGATCGGGAAAGAGCTCGTGATCCGTGATCCCCATTGCGTCCAGGTCTCCGAGCGCTACCGCGGTCTCTTCGGTCGGCAGTAAACATCTGGTCAGAGCGGGGCCATCGGTCAGCCGCTCGACGTATTCCTCCAGGCAGGTGACGGCCGCCCGGCAGAGCGTAAACCGGCCGCTCTGGTTTCGGAGCCGGTTGTTCGCCACCAGTGGTGCGGCGATGATCTCGACGCCACCGCTGGCCCAGACCGGGTCCTGCAGATGCAGCACCCAGACCGCGGCCTGGCCGTGGCCGCCGGGATCGCGCAGCAGGTGCGAGCGGAAGGCGAAGAAGGCTGCCACGTAAGGGCTCATCGACCAGTCGAGCATTCGGGTGGGTAGTCCGTGGTGCTGGCCGAGCGCCCAGAGCGCGTGTTCGTCCTCGGTGACCGAAGGTGGTACCCCGGCGTCCACACACCCTTGCCGCCACTGCGCGACCAAGTCGTCCCACAACCGCATCCGCGGTTCCAGCGGGACGCCGTCGAATCGCCGGTCGAACGCCGTGGACAACTTCCAGTCGGCGTCTCCGGCCCCGCGGAACAGATACTGCCCCCGGCGGAACCGACCGCCCGGGTACAGCTCCAGGAAGAGGTCCCGCTTGAAGGCCACCCAGTTCGGGTAGGAGATCGTCCGAACGGCGCTCATCGTTCGGCGGCCGGTTCCTGCACACCGTTGGCGCTCAGCCCGACGCTGCCGGCCAGGCAGGGGTGCAGGACGTAGGTGTCGACGTCCGCGGGGAGTTGGAACTCCTCGACGTCGCCGAGCGTGTAGAACGCCTCCCGGCCGTGCGCGTCCACGTAGCCGAGCAGACCGTTCAGCCAGAGCACCGAGCCGACGTCGGTGGCGCCGTCGAAGTGCGGATTCGCGATCTCACGCAACCCCTCCAGATCGGTTCGGGGGAACCTGACGGCGCCGATCAACCGCAGGATCGAGCGCATCTCTTCGAGCACGCCGCCGATGTACGACTGGGTGCTGGTGTACAGCTCGGAATAGGTGTGCTTGGCGGCGCCGAGGGGCATCAGATCCGAGGACACCTGGTTGGCGCACTGGGCCAGCTGCGAATCACCGAACCGCTTGGCGCACCGGCCGACCACCCGCTTCAGTTCCGGTTCCGGCACCTGGCTGCGACCATTGCGTTTCTGCCGCAGCACCTCCTCGGCCAGCTCGTTCCCGAGCGAAATGACGTCTCGGGGGATCATCCGGGTGTGCCGGATCAGGTAGTCCTCGATCCGCTCCCTGATCCCCCATTCGTTCGTCACCGTCGCCAGCCCCAGCCAGTCCCGGAGGGTGACCTCACCGGTGGGTTGCCGCATCCGGAACTCCGCCGGCAAACGCCGAACCTTGTCCTGTAAAAGGAACAGCAGCGCCGCGCGGTCCCAGCTGAGTACCCGGATATGCGGTTCCTGGTAATAGCGCGGGGCATGTTCGGAGTGGTAGATGGACGACATCACGATGTCTCGGATCGCGATCACGATATGTAGTCGGCCGCCGAAACGGTGATCCCGAAGCAGTCGCATTACCTGATAGAAGAGGCCCTCCTGGCATCTCAGCCAGTACATCGGAGCGTGACTGAACTCCTCGTCTACGGCGTCCAGGTAGAAATAGATCGGTCGGCAATGCGCGATCACTTCGCCGAGCAGATCCTCCAGGTCGTCCCAGAGCGGGTCGTCGAGGAACCGGGAGAGCTGATGCGCGGTGTCGTGCTGGTTGATCACCTCCCGGACCTGGTTGTAGATCGAGCGCGGTCGCCGGTAGTCACCGAGCAGTCGGTGGTAGTTCTGCTCCAGGTCCTCGCGCTGATGCTCCGGGATCTGTGGCCGCAACTCGGCGCGCAGCAGGAGATGCGAGGCGAGGGAGCGGAGGATCGCCCGGGACCAGATCTGCATCCATTTCTCCACCAGCACCTGGCCGGAGAACCACTGGCAGGCCTTGACGATCACTTCGGTACTGGGTGGGCTCTGTTGCGGCACATCCGCGTAGACCGAGCTCTGCCGGGATTGATGGTCCTGCAGCCGGCGCAGATAGACGGTCTTGCCGGCGCCGAGCTTGCCGACGATCACCCGGACCATTGAATCGTCGGCCCGGGTGGCCAGCGCGCCATATGACTGGTCCCCGCCGAAATCCACAAAGTCACCGATCAGCCGCTCGATCTGGGCTCGCGATCCGTCCGGGTTGCCAAACGGCCCGAGATCGCCGGCCTGATCCTTGGTGGCCATCTGCGCAGCTTACAGTTTCTGCTGAATGTTTGAATTGCCCGGCCTGTTCATATTCCTTTCCGCGCTCGCCGACCACAGGAGTACCGATGGCTTCCCGGCAGCTCGATCCAGCGCCGCGAAACTATCTGCTGTCTCGACGGCGGCGGCTGAGCCGACACCTGCTGGCCCACGGATATCGGTCGTTGCTCGGCGGGACCACCGCTACCGGTGTCCTGGCCGGGTTCCTGTCGGCGTCCGGGCTGCGCTGGAGCCTGCTTGCCTACATCGCGGTCGCGACCCTTTCGGCGGGGGTCATCCTGCTTGTCCTCGGCCTGCGCACCAGGCCTCGATACGGGTTGCCGGAACTGCCCCGGTACGAGCTGTCGGCGTTGCTGGGTCGGCGTTCTGCGGCGGAGGGAACCGGAGAGCCCGAAGCGGTGGAGCAGGTATCGGGCCGCCCTCGGCAATTGAGCCCGGTGCTCACTCCGGGCAGCCCGGCCGCCCGGCGCTCCACGGTTCGCTGCGACGACCCGGTCTATGGCGCCGGACTGCGAGTGCTGCTGCCGCCGAGCCAACCACTCGTGGTGATCTCCAGCAATCGGCGTGACGTCGGGCGGGATCACGAACTGCCGTTGCCGCTGTTCTCCGACCACGGTCGCCGGACCCAGGTCGAGGTGGATCTGCGGCCCTTCGGAATTCCCTTACCGCCCTATGGTTTCGAGCGCGAACTGCCGGAAGGCGGGCAGGACGTCGACCACACCCTGGCGGTCAAGGACCTGGTGTTCGTACCGGAGTTGGCGGCTGCGCTGAGCGCCGACGGCCGGCTCGACGAGCACCAGGGCGGGCCGGTGATGCTGCCGGAGCACTGCGTCGACCCCGCGTTGCTGGCCGAGCGGGACGTCGTGGTGATCGGTGGACCGGACACCAACTTCTGGCACGGTGCCTTGTTCGAGCCGGTGGCCCAGCAGTTCGCCGTTCCCCGCAGCGCCGTCCCGTTGGCCCTGAACCTGCGGGATGTCAGTGCCGGCTTCCCGGTGTACGGGTCGCGATCGATGTCGGTCGAACTGACCGACCTCGGCACGGTGTTCCGGCATACCCGGGAGGAGCGCGCCGATCTGGACGAGCGGCTGTACCCGACCTACGGGATGGTGCTGGCCACCAGGAATCCGTTCGCCGCGGCGGTCGGGCGCTCGCATTGGTGTGTCTTCGTCGCCGGCACCCGCAGTCTCGGTACCAGTGGCGCCGTCCTTGGCCTGGTCCGGATGCTCCGGGAGATGCGGGACGACGCCGACCTGAACTTCTGCTCGCTGGTCCCCAGCACGTCGCCGGGGGTGAGCGCGCAGGTCTCCGCCGTGCTGTTCCGGGTTGCCGAGGTGGAGCAGGCGATGCTGGTCCGTGGTGGCGAGCTGACCGCACGCCGCCGCCGGACCCTGGCCCCGGAGGGCATCGACCCGCACTACAGCGACAGCTACGTGCCGGTCGGCGTCGAATACCTGTCGTACGCCTCGTACTCCGGGACCGATCTGGAGGCCCGGGATCGACCAGCCCCGGAATGGCGGTTCCTTGCCGAATGAGCCGAAGGAGACGCCGGCGGAGACCGACTACCCGCCCGGCTGCAATGCCTGAGAGGATCGCCAGGTGCCTGTGTCCTCCGCCAAACCGCCGATCGTCGCCACCCCTGATCCCCGCCTGGCGGACGCGCCGCTGCTGCGAGCCTTCCGCAAGGAGCGGCCAGAGGTCGCCCCGGTCTGGTTCATGCGGCAAGCGGGCCGGTCGCTGCCGGAGTACCGGGCGCTCCGCAAGGGCATCGCGATGCTGGACAGTTGCCGCCGTCCCGACCTGGTCACCGAGATCACCCTGCAACCGGTGCGCCGGTACGGGGTGGACGCCGCGATCTTCTTCTCCGACATCGTCGTCCCGCTGAAGGCGGTCGGGGTAGACCTCGACATCGTCGCCGGGGTCGGCCCGGTGATCGCCGAGCCGTTCCGGACCCGGGCGGACCTCGACCGGCTGCCGGAGCTGACCGCTGCCGACGTCCCAGACATCACCGAGGCGGTCGGCCTGCTGGTCGCCGAGCTCGGCGGCACCCCGCTGATCGGCTTCGCCGGCGCGCCCTTCACCCTCGCCTCCTACCTGGTCGAGGGTGGCCCGAGCCGCGAGCTGACGAAAACCAAGGCACTGATGTACGGTGACCCGCCGCTGTGGCGGGCGCTGCTGGACCGGCTGGCGCTGATCTCGGGGGAGTTCCTCCGGGTGCAGGTCGCTGCCGGTGCCAGCGCCGTCCAGCTTTTCGACTCCTGGGTCGGTGCGCTACCGCTGCCGGACTACCTGGAGTACGTCCAGCCGGCCTCCGCCAAGGTGCTCGAATCCGTCCGCGAACTCGCCCCGGACGTCCCCCGGATCCACTTCGGGGTGGGTACCGGGGAACTGCTGGTGGCGATGGGCGAGGCCGGCGCGGACGTCGTCGGGGTCGACTTCCGGGTGCCGCTCGACGTCGCGGCCGCCCGGCTCGGTGGCCGGTACGCACTTCAGGGCAACCTCGACCCGGCGATCTTGCAGGCCGGACCGGACGTCGTCCGGCGCCGCACGATCGAGACGCTGCAGGCCGGTCTCACCGCCCCCGGCCATGTCTTCAACCTCGGCCACGGCGTGCCTCCAGGCACCGATCCGGACGTGTTGTCCCTGGTCGTCGACACCGTCCACGGCTGGCGTCCCGCTCAGCCGTGATCGGACCTACCCACCCCCGTTCCATCCAGCGGGGGTGACCGGCATGATCATCGGCTGACTATGCGCGAAGTACCTATTCCGCTCGGTGACTAAGTGCTCCCGCCCAGTCATCGCCGCTAAGTGCTCGCATTCGTAGGCTCGTCGGGGGCGCACCGCCCCTGGGCGGCCGGGCGGCGGTCACCCGGGCACGCGTAACCCGGGTTCCACGGCGGTGACATCGGTTGCGGTGGTCCTTATGCGTGTTGGTGTGACCCATGGCCGACCAGGGCGGTGGTTGCCAAGTGCGACCCGACCAGCGGGGACCCCGACGAACTGGCGAATCCGACGGTTAAGGCGTTGACGCGGGCGTGGGCGCGGGGTCCGGGGACGCCGGCGCGGAGACCGGCGCGGCGGCCGGCGCGGAGACCGGCTCGGCGGCCGGGGAGTGCCAGCGGCGGCGCAGCAGGTAGGCCGGAATCCCGATCAGGGCGATCACGACACCCACCGGAAGCACCGCGCCGAGCACCGTAAGTACCACTGTGGTACTGCTTTTCAGTGCGTCCCAGCCGTTGTCGAAGCCGGCCATGAAGCCTGCCTCGTCGGGCTCCTCGACCACCACGCCGATCGAGCGCAGGCTGACGGTGATGGTGGACAGTGCGGCCTTGTCGACCAACGCCCGCTGCCTGGCCTGGATCGACTCCAGGTCGGACTCCCGCCGGGCCAGTTCCGACTCCAGCAGGACGACGTCCTGCAGCGAGTTTGCCCGCTCCAGCAGGTCCCGGACCCGAGCCACGGACTTGGTCTGAGTGGCCACTCGGCTGTCCAGATCGACGATTGTGGCGGTGACGTCCTCGGAGGTCGTCGACCGGTTCAGTTCGTGCCCGACCGCAGCGATCTTGTCCAGCGCGTCGTCCATCTTGGGCTCCGGCACCCGCAGGGTGATCTCCGACGTCTGGTCGGCGTCGTCCTCGGCCGAAGTAGCTGGGAGAGAGGTTGTTTCGCTACTGACTACGCCGCCCAGGACCACGGCTGCGGTCCGTACCGTTCGGGCGGCGGCAGCGACATTCTTCACTTCCACCACTACTTCAGCGGTGCGGACCAGGCGGGTTTCCGTCGCGGTCGCCGCGGCCGCCTTGGCGACATCGGCGGGCTTCGCATCGGCGGGCTGCACATCGGCCTTGTCCGCCGCGGCTTCGTTGGCGGAGAAGGATTGGGGTTGCGAGGCCGGCATGCTGCCGGCGGAATCGGCCGATCCGTCCCCCCCAGCGCCGCAGCCGGCCAGAAGGCCGCCGAGCAGGAGCACACCGGACAAAGACACCAGTCGGGTAATCATCGTCGACCTCCGTAGCCGTATCCAATGCTCGACCCGCGAGTCGAGACATTGATCGGACCACGAGGAACCGCCTCCGGTTCCATCGAACCTGGTCAGGAATCCGTAACGAATCGGCCACTGCTTCGTGACCTTTGCCGCAGTGGCACGCTGGCAGTGTGACGAAACCAGTGATCGAGGATCAGGGGCCCGAGCCGAACGCGCGAGTGCGGGTCGTGGTGATCGGCGCCGGGATCTCCGGGTTGGCGGCGGCTTGGCGGCTGAGCCGGACGCCGGGAACCGAGGTGATCGTGCTGGAAGGCAGCGCGCAGGTCGGCGGCAAACTGCGACTGGGCGAGGTCGGCGGGCTGGCGGTGGACGTCGGTGCCGAATCGGTGCTGGCTCGCCGACCGGAGGCGGTGGCCCTGATCACCGAGGTTGGGCTCGGCTCCGATCTGGTGCATCCGGTGGCCACGACGCCCCTGGTGCTGGCCCGTGGTGTCCTGCATCCGCTGCCGACCGGGACCGTGATGGGGGTGCCGAGCAGCTGGGCAACCCTGCCGGGGCTGGCCGGTTTGCTCACCACGGCCGAGGTGGAGCGGGTGGCCGCCGAGCCGACGATCGACGCTCCGGCACTTCAGGACGACATCGATGTTGGCTCCTGGGTGGCCGGTCGAATGGGTCGCGCCGTCGTCGATCGGCTGGTCGAGTCGCTGCTCGGTGGCGTCTACGCCGGGCCGGCGGACGGGCTGTCGTTGCAGGCCACGGTGCCGGCCCTGTGGCAACGGGCGAAGCTCGGGGGCGCCCTGCTCGCCGACCAGGCAGCGGCTCCAGCCCCGCAAATGCCTTCCGGTGGGCCAATTTTCGCCGGACTGCGCGGTGGCGTCGGGCGGCTGGCGGGCACCCTCGCCGAGCGGCTGACCGCCGACGGAGTGCAGGTCCGGACCGGGGCGACGGTGCGTGGACTGCGCCGGCGGCTGACCGGTTGGCGGCTGGAGATCGGCTCGGCGAGCGCGCCGGAGTTCCTCGACGCCGACGCTGTCATCCTCGCTGTCCCACCGGCTCCCGCGGCCCGCCTGTTGGCCGCGGACGTGCCGCTGGCCGCCGCCCAACTGTCCGGGATCGAGACCGCGAGCGTCGCCGTGGTGGCGGCGGCGATCCCGGCCGACCAGCTCACCGGGCTGGCCAGTTCCGGGCTGTTGATCCCGCCGGTGGAAGGCACCGCGATCAAGGCGGCGACCTTCTCGTCGGCCAAATGGGACTGGATCAGCGGCGCCGATGACCCGCTCGTCGTCCGACTGTCGATGGGTCGAGCCGGCGAGGAGCTCACCCTGCAGCGAACGGACGAGGAACTCACCGCGCTCGCGCTCGGCGACCTGGCGACCGTGCTCGGTCGCAGCCTGCGCCCGATCGACACCCAGGTGGTCCGCTGGGGTGGTGGGTTGCCGCAGTACGCGGTCGGTCACCTGGCCCGGATCGAGCGGTTGCGGTCCGCCGTCGCCGCGGTCGATGGCCTGGCGATCTGCGGGGCGGTACTGGACGGCGTCGGGGTGGCCGCGTGCGTCGCGGCCGCCGATCGCGCGGTCGCTGACCTGCTGGACAACCTGCGTGCCCTGAGTGCAACCGGGCGCAGGGCAGGGGAGACAATCAACTCATGAGTGGCAGCGAAAAGATCAGCGCCCGCGAGATCAACGACACCATCCGGTACACGATGTGGTCGGTGTTCGCCGCCGACCGGTTGCCGGCCGAGCGGGGCGCGCTGGTAGAGGAAGTAGACGCACTGTTCGCCGACCTCGCCGCCAAGGATCTCGTGGTCCGTGGCACCTACGACGTCTCCGGGTTACGCGCCGACGCCGACCTGATGGTCTGGTGGCACGGCCCGACCGTGGAGCTGGTGCAGGCCGCCTATCACGGGCTTCGGCGCACCGAGCTGGGTCGCTATCTGCGCCCGGTCTGGTCCGGGGTCGCGGTGCACCGGCCGGCCGAGTTCAACAAGGGCCATGTGCCGGCCTTCATGTCGGGCGAGGAGCCGCGCGCCTACCTGAGCTTGTACCCGTTCGTGCGCAGCTACGAGTGGTACCTGCTGCCGGACGCCGAGCGCCGGAAGATGCTCGTCGATCACGGGATGGCCGCCCGGGAGTACCCGGACGTGCGCGCCAACACCGTGCCGGCGTTCTCCCTCGGTGACTACGAGTGGCTGCTCGCCTTCGAGGCCGACGAACTGCACCGGATCGTGGATCTGATGCGCGAGCTGCGGGCAACCGATGCCCGGCGGCACGTCCGGGAGGAGATCCCGTTCTTCACCGGTCCGCGGGTGGCACTCAGCGAACTGGTCAACGCCCTGGCTTAACCGGGGGCCAGCGCCGTCGGTTCGCGGCGCATCGGGACGTGCGGGATGCCGTCCTCGAGGTATTCCGCACCGGAGGGGGCGAAACCGAACCTGCCGTACCAATCTGCCAAGTGCTTCTGCGCTCCGAGAACGATGACCCGACCCGGGTTGCGATCAAGGACGTCGGCCAGCAGGGCAGCGGCCAGCCCGGCTCCGCGGGCGTCGACCCGGGTGCACACCCTGCCCACCCGGGCGGCGCCGTCGGGCTCGGTCAGCACCCGAAGGTAGGCCGTCGGGCCCCGCTCATCCGCTGTCCACAGATGCTCGGTCAGCGGTTCGACGTCCCGTCCATCGAGATCGGGGTAGACGCAGTTCTGCTCGACCACGAAGACCGCCGATCGAAGCGCGGCCAAGTGGTACAGGGTCAGCGGCTCGAGATCCGGTAGAGCCGAACGATGGACTGTCACGCGTTGATTGACGACCATGCCGGAACCCTACGATTCGCGAGCCCTCAGATCGCAGCGAGGTCAATCTCGACGGCAAAGGGTGCCGAGACCTTGACCGTGCCGGTGAAGATTTCTCCGTCTCGGTAGGTCATGGTCGCCGGGTCGAGAACGTAGGTGTACGTCACGGGGATTCCGGTGGCGGTGTGTTCGACCCGCCAGTAGAAGGCGATCCCGGCCCGGGCGTACTGGTCCACCTTGACGATCCGGTCGGTGGTCTCCGAGCCTGGTGAGACGACCTCGACGACCAGCAGCACATGCTCGGGACGGGTTGGGGTGATGTCGATCGTGTCCGCGCGGTAGACGACGACGTCCGGACGACGGTTATTGAGGGGCACGTCCTGAAGTCGGACGTCGAAATCCGTGTCAGCGTTCCACCCCGCCCCGGCAGCACTGTCCAGCGTGTTGGCCAGGATCCGAGCCAGGCGGTTGTGCCGCTTGGACGCACTGGGGCTCACGACGACCATCCCGTCCACGATCTCGATGCCGGCGCACTGTTCCTCTGACCAGGATTCGTACTGCTCCGCCGTGATCTGCTCGTGCATCCAGGCCGGAGCGACCATCTCGGCGGTCATGGCATACCTCCCCGGGGCCTGCTCGATGCGTCTGCTCTCCCGCTGGCAGCGTACTGCTTCAGCTTTGCTCCGTGGTGGATCGCTCAGCGCTCGGCGGAGGGCAACCGCTTGATACTGATCGAGTTGATGCAATAGCGCTGGTCGGTGGGGGTGTTGTAGCCCTCGCCCGCGAACACGTGGCCGAGGTGCGAGCCGCAGTTGGCGCACCTGACCTCGGTACGGACGCCGCCGAAAGAGCGATCCTCGATGTATTCGACGCGGTCTTCGGCCAGCGGAGCGAAGAACGACGGCCAACCGCAGTGACTGTCGAACTTTTCGGTACTGCGGAACAACTCGGTTCCGCAGGCCCGACAGGAGTAGACGCCCTCGGTGTGGTCGTCCCAGTACTCACCGGTGTACGCGCGCTCGGTGCCGGCCTGGCGTAACACCGTGTACTCCTCGGGGGACAGCTTGGCGCGCCACTCGTCATCGGTGTACTTGATCGGATAGTTCCCGGACTGGATCGGTCGGATGGCACTCATGCCTGGTCCAACCATGGGCTGCGGCATTGCGTTCCCGTAGCGATTCCCGCTTCTCAGGTGTCGGGTTCGTCCCCAACGCACTACCGTGGGTAAGACCCCCCTGTGAAAAAACAGTTGGAGATGACGTCGGATGAGCACTGATCCCAGCACTCCCCGGGCCACCGTGACGTCGCCGCGGCAAGTCACTCAGGTGGTGAGTGTTTCTTCCCCCGGTGCGGTGATCGGCGCGGTGCTGACCCTCGTGCTCGGTCTCGCTCTCGGGATCGCCAATCAAGGCGCCGGCGGCACCGAAATGGCGCTTCGGGTTCCGGCGCTGCTGGCGGCACTGCTGATGGTCGGCCAGGGCGTGGTCGACATCCGCAAGAACCTGCCGCGCCGCCAGGTCGAGGTGACGCCGGAAATCGATACCGGCCCGCGCGGTCGCGAACTTGCCGTGGTCCGGCCGATGCCGCCGCAGCCGCCGGTCACCGTGCTGGCCACCAGGCCCAGCCCGGCAACTCTCAGCGTGCCGCTGACCGTGATGCTCCTGGCCGCCTGGCTCGGCCTGGCCGACCTGAAGGTCGCCGCACCGGCCGCGCTCAGCACCCTCTCGCTGATCTCCGCCTTCGCGTTGTTCGCGCTCGGCTGGGGCCTGCTGCCGGCCCGCCGCTGAGAGTCAGCCGAGGAAGCTGCTCCCGGCATAGACGTGCAGGACCGGGACGCCGAGCAGTTCTCGGGCCCGGGAGGCCCAGTCGGTGTGGAAGGTGTCCTCGACCGCGTGCGGCCGGGTCACCACGATGACCTCTTGGGTGCTGGCGTCGGCCACTACCGCCTTCTGCAACTCGGTCACCGGGTCGCCCTCTATCACCAAGCCCTCGGCCGGCACTCCGACCCCGGCCAGCGCCGCCAGCGACTGCTCCAGAGCCGTCGCGGCCTCGGCCCGGCTCGGCTCCTCGTCGCCGCGAACCGCCTCCAGCGCTTCCCGGAGCTGGAACAGGCTCAAATGATCCAGCACGTCGGCCAACAGGTTGCGCTCGACGTCGGCCGGTACCAGCACTCGGTACCGAACCTCCTCATCGGCATGCAGGCGGGTCAACCGTTCGGCGTCGGCCGTGGTCAACGCCTCCTCGGTAAGTAGCACGATGGACGGCGCGGTCACGCTGTTCTCCTGACGACGAGGTATGGCAATGCAGCACGATGAACCGGTCCTCACCCTACTTGGCCGGACACCGGCGACCGCGAATCCGGGGGCCACGTCGCCCCGCAGCCCAGACATCGGCAGAATCAACGGTATGACCGTCGTCGAAACCTCGCAGCCGCCCGCCTGGAAGCCGCTGGCACTGCTGCTGGCCGGTTCCGGAGTGCTGCACTTCGTCACCCCGAAACCGTACGAGTCGATCGTCCCGAGAGCGCTGGGCAACCCGAAGCCGTGGGTGCAGGTGTCCGGGGTGGCGGAGCTGGTCTGTGCGGCCGGCCTCGCGTTCGCTCCAACCCGGCGGCTGGCCGGGTGGGCGTCGGCCGGGCTGTTCGTCGCGATCTACCCGGCGAACCTGGACATGGCTGCCCGAGCGGTGCGTTCGCCGAAGGCCTCCACCGCCCACAAGGTCGCGCTGGTCGGGCGGCTGCCGCTGCAGATCCCGCTGGTGATTCGGGCGCTGCGTCTGGCCCGGTCCAAGTGAGTGCAGATCGACCGATGACTGCCGCGCTGCGCCGGCTCGCCCTGCGGGCAGCGGTGGCGGGTGCGTCCTCGGCGCTGGCTGCGGGCCTGGCGGCGGCTGCGGCGGCCACCGTTTTCGCCCGCCGGATCGTCACCCCGGACGGTCTGCGGCCGGAGGACGTCGAGATCATCGCCGTGGTCGACGGCCTGGTCACGCTGCGGGCCGATCCGGTGACCACGCTGCTGATCGGCCGCTACGGGCTCTGGCAGGACAACGGCACGGTGCACGCTCGGCTCGGTCCGGTGATCGTGCACGACCCGAACGCGGGCACGGTGTTGCGCCGGGTGCTGTTTCTCGAAGGTGGGCGGTTGCGACCGGGGCCGGCCCGGTGGAACCAGTACTTCTTCGCCGGTGACCCGTTGTCCGCCTTGGGGCTGGAGTTTCAGGACATCGAGGTGCCGGGCGAGGCCGGAGTGCTGCATGGCTGGCTGGTCCCGGGCGCACCGCTGGTCCAGCCGGTCGGCACCACCCCGGCCGGACCAGCGCCCGGCGCGCCCAGCTCGACCGGCTCGACCTGGGCGATCCTGGTGCATGGCCGAGGTGCCACCCGGGAAGAGTGCCTGCGCGCCCTGCCGGTATTGCACCGGCTCGGGGTGACCTCGCTGGTCGCCAGTTACCGGACGACGGCCGGGTTGCCCACGGCGCCGGTGGTCGGCCGGTATCACCTCGGTGACACCGAATGGCAGGACGTCGAGTCCGCCATCATTTATGCGGCCGAGCAAGGCGCCGAGGAGATCGTGCTGATCGGCTGGTCGATGGGCGGTGCGATCGCGATGCAGGCGGTCTCGCGGTCCTGGACCGCGGAGCGGGTGAAAGGCATCGTGCTGGACGCCCCGGTGCTCGACTGGCGGGATGTGCTGGCTCATCAGGCCCGGCTGAACCGGGTGCCACCGGCCGTCGGCCGACTCGGACAGTCGATGCTGTCGCACCGCTCGGCCTGGCGACTGGCCGGCACCGAGGCACCGGTGGACCTGGACCGGCTGGACTGGGTGACTCGGGCCGCCGAGCTGATCCACCCGGTGCTGCTGATTCACAGCGACGACGATGAATACGTGCCGTCGGGCCCGTCCCGGCGGTTGGCCGAGGCTCGCCCGGATCTGGTCACCTACCTGTCGATCGACGGGGCCCGGCACTGCAAGGAGTGGAACGTCGACCCCGATGCCTGGGACTCCGCGGTAGCCAGGTTCCTGCTCCGCCTCTAGCCTCCGGCTCTAGCCGTGGGCTGGGCTAGTTGTTCGGGATGTGCTGGACCAGCCAGCGGCCGAGGAGGACGTCCTCGGCGGCGATCAGGTGCGCCGGGCGGACGCTGAGCATCGCCTTGGGGCCGGTGGCGATCCGCGGTCCGGTACCGGCCACCAGGATCGGCGACCAGGTCAGGCATACCTCGTCTACCCGGTTCGCGGCCAGTGCGCTGCCGAGCAGCGAAGGGCCACCCTCCAGCAGGATCCGGCCCAAACCACGGGCGGCCAGCACGTTGACGGCGTCGTCGACGTCCAGGTCTTCGTTGCCGGCCACGATCACCTGGTCGCTGCCGGCCAGGTTGCGTAGCGGCGCCAGATCTGCGGCGGCGGTGGTCACCACATAGGTCGGGGAGTTGCCGCTGAACAGACCGGTGTCGGCCGGGAGTCGACCGCTGCGGGTGACGATCGCCAGCGCCGGAGCCGGTCGCTGACCGGCGGCCGCTCGCCGGTCGGCGAACCCGGGTTGCGGGGTCGGTGAGTGGTAGCCCTCGATCCGCACCGTGCCCGCCCCGACCAGGATCACGTCGGCGAGGCCGCGCAAGACGCCGAAGGTTGCCTTGTCGACCGGGCTGCTGACACTCGCCGACACGCCGTCCGCACCACTGGCCGAGCCGTCCAAGGTGCTGACCATGTTGGCGCGGACCCAGCCGCGGGACGGCATCGGATCCGGGTACGCGTACAGGTCGGCCAGCGCCTGCAGAGTGGATTCCCGGTCGGTGGTGAGGTTTCCGACCTCAGCCCGGCCGGGCAGCAACAGCTGCAGGATCGTCACGGGGTGAGCCCGGCGCGGATCTGCCGCTTGATCCGGGCCAGCATCCCGGCCATCCCGCGCAGCCGGAGCGGGCTGATGGCCTCGGTCAGACCCAGCCGATTCGGGACGTCGTCCGGGACGTCGAGTACCTGCTGCCCGGTCAGCCCGGCCAGCCCGGTGGCCAGGATGCTGGCGAAGCCGCGGGTGGTCGGTGCCTCGGCGGGGGCATCGAAGAAGATCTTGACCTCGGCGTCCGGCGTGGAACCCACTTCGACGGCGACGAATACCGGGGACTGGCACTCGGCCACCGGTTCCATCGCATCTCGGTTGTTCAGGTATCGCTCGGGCAGCGGCGGTAGTTCGCGACTGAACTCCAGGAGGAGCTCCAGACGCTGGCGCTGCTCCAGAGCATGGAAGTCATCCACGATCTCGGCGAACGACTCGGGCAAGGGGGTCTGCTCACTGGTCAACTCGGAACTCTCAGCCACACCCTGATCCTGTCACGCGTCAGTGGCCGCGAAACTCGGGCGGTCGGCGCTCGGCCCGCGCCCGCTGCCCTTCCGCGGCGTCCTCGCTGTTCCAGCAGGCGATCATGGCCTTGTCGACGCGCTCATCTGCCGGATTCAGCTCGGCCACGGTGTTCAGCGCGAGCTTGCAGTACTCCAGGGTCAGCGGGGCGAGCGCGGCGATCTCCTGGGCCCAGGCCAGCGCACTGTCCAGATCGCCGAGCCGGTCGACCAGACCCAGCTGATAGGCCCGGTCGACGTCCAGGGTGTCGACGCCGACCAGCATCGCCCGGGCCGCGCCACCACCGGCCAGGCCGGCCAGCCGGCGGATCGTCCAGGCATCCACGGACAGCCCCAACCGGGCCGTGGGGACGGCGAACCGGGCCGGCGGTGCCGCAACCCGCAGGTCACAGGCGAGAGCCAGCTGGGTACCGGCCCCGATCGCCGGCCCGTTCACCGCCGCGATCACCGGTACCGGCAATTCGGCGAGCCGGTGCAGTAACCCGTAGAGGATGTCCAGGAATCCCTCGTCGCGGACCACATCCAGGTCGGCGCCGGCGCAGAAACTGGACCCGTTTCCGGTGATCACGATGCAGCGGCTGCCGGCCTCGACCGCTTCTTCCAGCCCGGCCAGCAGGGCCCTGGCGTGGTCCGGATTCAACGCGTTGCGCTGGGCATGCCGGTCGATCCGCAGCAGCGTGACCCGGTCGAGCCGTTCGGCGGCAATCATTGTGCGTCCTCCGCCAGCGGGCCGGCTTCGGCGACCGGGCCGGCTCCGGCCGGGTGGCGCAGCACGGCCACCGCATCGGGCCCGAGCCGTACCTCGTCAGCAGCCACGTCAATCGCCCCCCAGCCGAGTTCCAGCGTCGACCCGCCTGGGACGGTGAACCCGGCCACCTGCGGGCCGAGGTTGATCGCGATCGAGAAACCCGGCCGGGTGATCAGCAGCCAGGTCTCGCCGAATGCCACCCGGGTTTGCCGCAGATCGTCGGCGAGCAGGCCGGGTTCCGCCCGGCGGAGCGCGATGAGATCCCGGTACCACCGGAAAAGCTCTGCATGGTCAGGGCTTTCGGGCTCCGACCAGTCCAGCACCGAACGGTCGCGGGTGGCCGGATCCTGCGGATCGGGTACCTCCTCGGCCCGCCAACCGTGGCTGGCGAACTCCGCCCGACGGCCCTTGCGCACCGCCTCGGCAAGCTCTGGATTGTCGTAACTGGTGAAGAACTGCCAGGGACTGGTGGCACCCCACTCCTCGCCCATGAACAGCATCGGCGTGTACGCGGACGTCAGCACCACAGCTGCCCCGGCCGCCAGTCGCCCGCGACTCAGGGTTGCGGTGAGCCGGTCACCGGTGGCCCGATTGCCGATCTGGTCATGGTTCTGAAGCGCGACGACGAACTGGTGGCCGCGGTGCCGGGCCGGATCGATCGGCCGTCCCCAGTGCTTGCGGCGGAAGCTGGAGTAGTCGCTGGCGTGCCGGAACGCCTCGGTCAGCACTCGGGCCAGAACGCTGGTGCTGCCGAAGTCGCCGTAGTAGCCCTGGCGCTCGCCGGTGAGCAGGGCGTGCAGCGCATGGTGGACGTCGTCGTCCCACTGTGCGGTCATCCCCATCCCGCCCTCGGCGGTGGGTTCGATCGTTGCCGGGTCGTTGAGGTCGCTCTCGGCTACCAGTCCGAGCGGCCGGCCCTGCTGTGCGGCCAGGGCGGCGACCTCGTCCGACAGGTCTTTCAGGAGGTGTCGAGGGGACTCGTCGACCAGCGCATGGACGGCGTCCAGGCGCAGGCAGTCGAGGTGGAAGTCGGTGAACCAGCGCAACGCGTTGTCGATGATCCAGCGCCGGACGCCGGGGGAGCCGTCGGCGTCCAGGTTGACCGCGTCGCCCCACGGAGTGCTGTGGGTACCGGTGAAGTAGGGGCCGAACTCGTACAGATAATTGCCGTCCGGCCCGAGGTGGTTGTAGACGACGTCGAGGCAGACCCCGAGGCCCCGCGCATGTGCGGCGTCCACAAATCGCTGCAGCGCGGCCGGTCCGCCGTAGGCGGAGTGGACGGCGTACAGGTTCACCCCGTCGTACCCCCAGCCGCGATCGCCGGGAAAACCGGCCACCGGCATGAGTTCGACCATGTCGACGCCGAGTGCCACCAGGTGGTCGAGTCGTTCGATGGCGGCGTCCAGCGTGCCGGCCGGGGTGAAGGTGCCGATATGGAGCTCGTAGAACACCGCGCCGGGAGCTGGGCAACCGTCGCCGGTCAGCCAGTTCTGGTCGCTCCACGGATGCAGGGCGGGATCGAAGACCCGGCTCGGGCCGTGTACTCCGTACGGCTGCCATGGGCTGCGCGGGTCCGGTCGGGGTGCCCCGCCGTCGATGGCGAAGGCATAGTCGGTGCCGTGCCCCGCCTCCGGGACGTTGACGCCCCACCATCCGGTCGCTTCGGGGGTGGCGTCGTCGCCGTCCATGGCAATATCACCATAAATCGGGCGCATCGGCTCGCGGCGATCGAGAGCGGGAAGGTGAAGCATGACCCTGGTGGCGGCAGGGGCCCAGACGGTGAACTGATGCACCAGTCAAGCCTGACAGAAGTCCGAGCTTCAGGACGTCTGAGATCGCCCGATACCGCCCGTGATCGTCCGGTGGCGGTGTGGCCTTGGTTACGGTGAGAGCACTACGGTCGGCGTATGACGACCGATGGTTCCCCCGGCTCGACACCCACCGCCCTCGTCACCGGTGCGACCGCCGGGATCGGCGCCGCCTTCGCTCGCCGGCTCGCTGACGACGGATACCGAGTGGTGCTCGTCGCCCGGGACAAGGTCCGGCTGGAGACCTTGGCGGAGGAGTTGCGTTCGACGTTCGGTAAGCCGGTGGAGGTGCTGCCCGCCGACCTGAGCGATCCGGCGTCCCGGCAATTCGTGGTGGACCGGCTGAAAAGCCCGGAAGCGCCCGTCGACCTGCTGGTGAACAACGCCGGGATCGGTACCACCGGGGAGTTCTGGGCCGCGAGCTACGAGACGCTGCACGGTCAACTGGAGCTGAATGTGACCGCCGTGCTCGCGCTCACGCACGCGGTGCTGCCCGCCATGGTCGCGCGTGGTTCCGGCGGGGTGATCAATGTCGCCAGCGTTGCCGGGCTGCTGCCCGGGCGTGGCTCCACCTATTCGGCGAGCAAAGCCTGGGTGATCTCGCTCAGCGAAGGCTTGTCGGCGGGGCTGAGCGGGACCGGCGTCCGGATCTTGGCGCTCTGCCCCGGCTTCGTCCGCACCGAGTTCCACCAGCGGGCCGGGATCGACATGAAATCGACGCCCTCCTGGCTCTGGTTGTCTGCCGACGATGTGGTGGACGACGCGCTCCGGTCGCTGCACAAGGACGCCGGGATCTCGATCCCGAGCCTGCGGTACAAGGCGCTGGTGGTCGGGGCCAAGCTGATGCCACGCCGGCTGACCCGCAAGCTTGCTTCCGGTGTCGGCGGAGGTCGAGGCCGCACGTAGGCGCCGGGGCGCGCATAGGCTCCCAGCATGGGTAAATCAAAGAAGAACGCCGGGCCGGTCGATCCAGCCGGTCTGGCCGAGTTGCTGCGAGTCGGTGACGGATTCCGCCTGGCAGCGGTTGATCCCCGCTCCACCCCCGGTTTCGGCGGTGACAAGGTGGCCGGTCAGAAGGCGCTCGACGGCGGTGTCGACCGGCTCTCGGCGCTGCAGGAGCGCTTGTTCGCCGCCGCCCGAGGTGGTCGCAGTACCCGCAGCGTCCTGCTGATCGTGCAGGGCATGGACACCTCCGGCAAGGGTGGCATCGTCCGGCATGTGGTCGGTGCGGTGGACCCGCAAGGCGTCCAGCACACCGCGTTCAAAGCGCCGACGCCGCAAGAACTCGCTCACGACTTTCTGTGGCGAATCCGCCCGCACGTTCCGAACCCGGGGATGCTCGGGGTCTTCGACCGCTCGCAGTACGAGGATGTCCTGATCGCCAGGGTTCACCAGTTGGTTCCGGAAGCGACCTGGCGGCGGCGATACGATCTGATCAACGGGTTCGAGGGCTCGCTGGCCCAGAACGGGACGACGATCGTCAAGGTGATGCTGCAGATCTCGCCGGACGAGCAGTTGGCCCGGTTGTCCGAGCGGCTGACCCGGCCGGACAAGTACTGGAAGTACAACCCGGGCGACCTGGACGAGCGCCAGCGCTGGGCCGACTACCAGGAGGCTTACCAGGACGCGCTGACCCGTTGCTCGACCGGTGCCGCGCCGTGGTTCGTGGTCCCGGCCGATCGCAAGTGGTACGCCCGCTGGGCGGTCCAGCAGTTGCTGCTGGATGCCCTGATCCGGATCGACCCGCAGTGGCCGGCGGCCACCTTCGACGTCGAGGCCGAGCGCCAGCGCCTGGCCACTCTGGCCGCTGCCCTTACCCCTTCGCCGTGATCCTGCTGCCGTGATCAAGCCCCACACCAAGATCGCCAGCTACGCCCGTCAATGTGCCCCGGCGCGGCATCATTGCGGGCACAGCTGGCGATCATGGGCCAAGGGTGCGCTTGAGTAGGGCTACTGGGAGGTCGGAAAGCAGGTCGGCCAGCCGACATGAGCTGCCGGCCACCTGGCGCCCGGTGAGCAGGTCGGTCCAGTCGCCGGGCGGGAGCGTCACGGTGTGCTCACCCCAGCCGCCGTACCGGGCCAGCGCCACCGGCAGCCGAGTAGCGACGGCGATCACGGTGGCCTGGTCGGCGCCGAACCCAGGGCCGGCGGCTCTCGGGGTGCGGCCGGGCCCAGCCGGGCCAACCGGGCCAGCCGGGCCAGCCGGGCCGCGACCGAAAGCGATCGCGTTCCCGGCCGAGGTCGCGACCGGTACATAGCCGCCACCGACGAACCAGTCCGGGTGTTCCCGGCGCAACCGCAGCGCGCGCGAGGTGACCAGCAGCTTCTCGGCGTCCAGGCGGTCCGCGGCCGGCAGCTCGGCGAGCGTTTGCAGGGTCGAGCGGTCGTCGTCCAACAGGGTGAGCAATCGGCTCCGGCGTCCATAGTCGACCGGACGGCGATTGTCCGGGTCGACCAGGGAGCGATCGACGATCTCGGTGCCCTGGTACACGTCGGCGACCCCGGGCATGGTCAGCTGCAGCAGCTTCTGCCCGAGCACCGCGACCCGGGTCGGCTCGGCCAGTTCCGCGCAGAAGGCGGCGACCGCCTGCAGCACCGCCGGGTCGGCCAGAACGGCGGTGGCGTACGCCTCGACCGCCTGGTCGTAGTCCGGGTCCGGGCTGGTCCAGGAGGTGTGCAGCTTGGCCTCCCGGGTGGCCTTGGACAGGTACTCGGTGATCCGATCCCGGTATGTCTGGGCGCTCGCCGGGGAGGTGCCGGGGGAGAAGGTGGCGACCACCGTCTGCCAGAACAGGTACTCGGTCTCCGGGTCCGGCCAGCCGTCCGGGGAGCGGTGCTTGGCCCCCAGTTCGTGCCAGTGCCGGACGGCGTTCGCCCACTCCAGCGGCAGCTCGGCGAGGCCGGCCAGCTGGGCGCGGGCGTCCTCGGAGCGCTTGGTGTCGTGGGTGGACAGCGTCGTCATGGTGCCGGGCCAGTCCCGGGCGAGCCGGCTGGCGTAGGCGTGGAACTCCTCCGGGGTGACGCCGAAGACCCCCGGCTCGGCTCCGACCTCGTTCAGCGAGATCAGCCGATGCCAGCGGTAGAAGGTGGTGTCTTCCACGCCCTTGGCCATCACCGGGCCGCAGGCCTGCTGGAACCGGATGACGAACTCGGCCCGGCGCTGATCCTTGCCGGCCGCCCGCCCGTCCAGGATCAGGTCGGTGACGACGTCCAGGGTGTCCTGCGATTCCTCGGGCAGCTTCTCCCGGGCGATCGCTGCGGCTCGGGCCAGCGTCGTCCGGGACTCCTCGGGAGCGCTCTCCCCGGGGACGACGTACGCCCGGTAGCGGTCCATCGCGACCAGCAATTCGGTCACCGACTCGCCCAGCGCTCGCCGGGTGTGATCGCGCAGGTCCAGGTCGGCATTGCAGATCGCTTGCAGCAGGTCGACCAGGCGGCGCACCTCGGTGGTCAGGATGTGCTCGATCACCAGCCGCTTTGAGGATTCGACAACCTCGTCCACGGTTGGCGCCCCGCCGGTGAAGTGGTCCAGCACGGTGGACAGCGGGGTCGAACCGGCCGGGTCGACGAAGAGCCCACCGATCCGGTTCAGCGCGTCATAGCCGGTGGTTCCGGCGCAGGCCCAGTCGGCCGGCAGGGCCTCGTCGCCTTCCAGGATCTTCTCCACCGCGACCCAGGTGCCGTCCGTGGCGGCGGCCAGCTGGCGCAGGTAGGCCCGGGGGTCGGCAAGCCCGTCCGGGTGGTCGATCCGCAGCCCGGTCAGCGATCCGTCCAGAATGAGTTGCTCGATCAGGGTGTGCGTGGCGTCGAAGACCACCGGATCCTCGACCCGGACCGCGGCCAGGGTGTCGACGTCGAAGAACCGGCGGTAGTTCAGTTCGTCGTCGGCGACCCGCCACCAGGCCAGCCGGTACCACTGCCGGGCGAGCAGGTCGGGCAGCGGTAGTTCATCGGTGCCGGGCCGGATCGGGAACTCATGGTCGAAGTAGCGCAGCACGGGTTCGGCGCCGGTGCGGTCAACGCTCAGCTGGCCGTCCCGCAGCACCTGACCGATCCGATTGCCGAGCACCGGCATCAGGATCGCGTTCGCCGACACGGACCAGTCGACGTCGAACCAGCGGGCGAACTCCGAGTCCGGGCCGTCGCGCAGGACCGCCCAGAGGGCGGCGTTCAGCCGGAGCGGGGTCGGCACCGCCATGTGGTTCGGCACGATGTCGGCGATCGCCAGCAGCCCATGCCGGCGCAGCGCGGTGATCATCCGTTGGAACCCCGGCAGGCCACCGGCATCAGCCGAAAGCTGGTCGTGGTCCACCACGTCGTAGCCGTGCGCCGATCCGGGCGCTGCCTGGAGGATCGGCGACAGGTAGGCGTGCGAGACGCCGAGCCGGTCGAGGTAGCCGGCGATCTCGGCGACGTCGTCGAAGCCGAACTCGCCCCGGATCTGCAGTCGGTACGTGCTTGTCGGTGCCGTTCTCACTGGTCTGGGCCGCTCACTGGGTCTGGACCGGTACCGGGGTCACCCGCGGTGCCGGAGTCGGGGTCAGTCGGGGAGCCGGGGTCGGGGTCAGCCGCGGCATCAGGTCGATCGGGCGCGGCGCGAACGGTGGCGACGTCTGGCTTCGAGACCGCACCGATACCCCACCGCCCGAGGATGCCGCTCGCCGATGACCGGTGTTCACCGCGCTGCTGGGCAGGTCGTCCTGCGCGCTCGGGCGCCGGAGCACCACGACCGAGCGGGCAACGACGTGCAGGAGTTCGCGGGGGGAGTAGGTGTCACCGCCCTCGGCGTGGCCACCACCGTCGTCCTCGGCGGTGTCCAGGATCACGCTCCACCACGCGCCGTACTCCTGGCTCGGGAGGGTGAACTGGATGTCCTCGTAGTGCGCGTTGAAGAGGATCAGGAACGAGTCGTCGATCATCTTCCGGCCGCGCTTGTCCGGCGCGAGCAGGCGTTCACCGTTCAGGAAGGTGGCTACCGCGCGGGCATAGCTCTGATGCCAGTCGCCCTCACCCATCAGGGCGCCGCCGGGGGTGAACCAGGCGATGTCCCCGACATCGCTCTGCCCGCCCTTGGCCGCCTCGCCGGTGAAGAACCGGCGACGGCGGAAAACCGGGTGGTCGTGCCGCAATTGGATGACTCGCTGGGTGAACGTGACCAGGTCGGTCTGCGCCTGATCGAGCTTCCAGTTGATCCAGGCCAGCTCGTTGTCCTGGCAGTAGACGTTGTTGTTGCCCTTCTGGGTGCGACCGAACTCGTCGCCGTGCGCCAGCATCGGCACTCCCTGGGACAGCATCATCGTGGTGAGGAAGTTGCGTTGCTGGCGAGCTCGCAACGTCAGCACGTCCTCCTTGTCGGTCTCACCCTCGACGCCGCAGTTCCAGGACCGGTTGTGGCTCTCGCCGTCCTTGTTGTCCTCGCCGTTGGCGTCGTTCCGCTTCTCGTTGTAGGAGACCAGGTCGCGCAGGGTGAATCCGTCATGGGCGACGACGAAGTTGATGCTGGCAATCGGGTGCCGGCCGTCCTCCTGGTACAGGTCGCTGGAACCGGTGATCCGGGAGGCGAACTCGCCCAGGGTGGACGGCTCGCTCCGCCAGAAGTCCCGGACAGTGTCGCGGTACTTGCCGTTCCACTCGGTCCACAGCGGCGGGAAGTTGCCCACCTGATAGCCGCCGTCACCGACGTCCCAGGGTTCGGCGATCAACTTGACCTGCGAGATCACCGGATCCTGCTGAACGATGTCGAAGAATGCCGAGAGCCGGTCAACCTCGTGGAACTGGCGAGCCAAGGTCGCGGCGAGGTCGAACCGGAAGCCGTCCACGTGCATGTCCAGCACCCAGTACCGCAACGAGTCCATGATCAGCTGGAGGACGTGCGGGTGCCGCATCAGCAGGCTGTTGCCGGTGCCGGTGGTGTCGTAGTAGTGGCTCTTGTCCTCGTCCACCAGCCGGTAGTAAGCCTGGTTGTCGATCCCGCGGAAGCAGATCGTCGGGCCCAGGTGGTTGCCCTCGGCGGTGTGGTTGTAGACGACGTCCAGGATCACCTCGATCCCGGCCTCGTGCAGCGCCTTCACCATGATCTTGAACTCCTGCACCTGCTGGCCGCGCTGGCCGCTGGAGGAGTACGCGTTGTGCGGGGCGAAGAAGCCGATCGTGTTGTAACCCCAGTAGTTCGACAGGCCCTTCGCGACCAGCGTGGTGTCCTGGATGAACTGGTGCACCGGCATCAGTTCGATCGCCGTCACCCCGAGCCCGACCAGGTGCTCGATGATCGAGGGGTGGGCGATCGCTGCGTAACTGCCGCGGATCTCCTCCGGCACGCCCGGGTGCGTCATCGTCAGGCCCTTGACGTGCGCCTCGTAGATAACCGTCTCGTGGTACTCCCGGCGCGGCGGCCGGTCGTTGGCCCAGTCGAAGTACGGGTTGACGACAACCGACAGCGGGGTGTGACCGAGGCTGTCGTCCTGGTTCAGTTTGGCTTGCGGGCCCTGATTGTCGGAATCGTCGAACCGGTAGGAGAACAGCGATTGATCGCCGTCGATCTGCCCCTCGATCGCCTTCGCATACGGGTCGAGCAGCAGCTTGGTCGGGTTGCAGCGATGCCCGTGCTGTGGCTCGAACGGCCCGTGCACCCGGTAGCCGTAGCGCTGACCAGGGCCGACACTCGGTAGGTAACCGTGCCAGACGAAGCCGTCGACCTCGCTGAGTTCGACCCGAGTCTCTTTGCCCTCATCGTTGATCAGGCAGAGCTCTACCGCGTCCGCGACCTCCGAGAACAGTGCGAAATTCGTCCCGGCGCCGTCGTACGTGGCGCCGAGCGGATACGGATGGCCAGGCCAGAGCTCCATGAATGTCCCGAGATTCGTCGATCGTCACAGCAGAAGTGAGCAGCATTGTTGCGCCTGAGCGCCACCGGGGCTTCCGGAAGGGTGGGCGACTCGCCGGACTGAGATGAAACCGTCCACTTTGTCCCACCATCCCATTCCGACTGGTTACTCTGTGTATATCAGTTCATTCAGGCAGCGAGCGGTCGACGATCTGTTCGGTGGCCTTACGGCCGACCGGAAGCGTGCCGTAGATCACTCCACCACCACCGGCCACCCGGGTGGTCAGGAAGGTGGACGACACCGGGCCGGGAGCGCTGCGAACCAGCAGTGAGGCCTGCAGCACCACCGCCAGTCGCTCGACCATCCAGCGGGCGCCCGCCTCCACCGCGGCCGGGTCGCGCCGGGCTTCCCGGGACGCCGCCTGAAGGAAGCCGGCCACCTCGTCCATGGCCCGGTCCAGTCGCTGATCGGCGCCGCGGCCACGGTCGATCTCGCCGAGCAGCACCTCCATCGATCGCGGTTGCATCGACATCGCCCGCAGCACGTCCAGCGCGCTGATGTTGCCCGGACCTTCCCACAGCGGGCCGACCAGGGAATCCCGGAACACCCGGGCCAGGCCGTGCTCCTCCACGTAGCCGTTGCCGCCCAGGCACTCCAGGGCCTCGGCGACCACTCCGGTGGCGCGCTTGCAGATCCAGAACTTGGCCACCGGGACGGCGGCGCGTAACAGTTCGGTCTCACCCGCGTCCACCGCGGCCGCCAGCCGCATCGCCAGCACGGTCGCGGCCTCGCTCTCCAGGGCGAGGTCGGCCAGCACGTTCTGCATCAGTGGCTTCTCGATCAGCGCCGAGCCGAAGCTCTCCCGATGCCGGGCATGGTGGACGGCGCGGCTGACCGCCTGGCGCATCTGCCCGGCGGAGCGCAGCACGGCGTCCAACCGGGCCGCCGACAGCATTCCGGAGAGGGTGCGGAGCCCTTTGCCCTCGGGACCGAGCCGGACCGCCCAGGTGTTGTCGAGTTCCACCTCGGCCGGGGCGTTCGAGCGGGTACCGAGCACGTTCTTCAGCCGCAACAACCGCCAGGTGTTGTGGCTCTCGTCCTGCAGCACCCGGGGCACCAGGAAGCCGGTCAGCCCGCCGGGCGCATGGGCGAGCACGATGAAGACGTCACTCATCGGCGAGGAGACGAACCACTTCTGACCGGTCAGCCGGTAGGTCGCACCGCCCTCCAGCGGCCCGTCCGGTTCCGGCTGGGCGACCGTGGTGCCGGCGCGCAGATCGGAGCCGCCCTGCCGTTCGGTCGCGGCCAGCCCGGCCAGGCAGCCGAGTTTCTCGCTGGGCAGGCGCAGCCCGGATTCGTACGACCGGGAGGCCAGCCGGGGTACCCAGACCGCCTCCAGGGACTGATCGGTGCGCAGGGCGGGGACGGCGGCGTAGCTGGTGCTCAGCGAGGACGTGTGGCCGCTCTCGACCTGGGACCAGATGATCAGGGCGGCGGCTCGCGCGGTGTGCGCGGCGGCCGGCGCATCGGCGTCCCAGGCGGCCGCGGTGAGCCCGGCCCGGACGCCGGTCTGCAGCAGTCGGTGCCAGCCCGGGTGGTAGTCCACTTCGTCCACCCGGCGGCCGAAGGGGTCGTGGGTACGCAGCACCGGAGGGAACCGGTCGACGGAGTCGGCCCAGTTCAGCGAGCGCGGCGCACCGGCGAGTCGACCCAAGTCCCGCAGTCGTCCCAGGTGGGCCTTGCCTTCGTGCCGTTCCACGGCCTCGACCAGCACGACGTCCTCGGTGAAGACGTCGCGATCCGACGGTGCAGGCACCAGATTGAGCGTGTCGTCGGAATCGGCCACGACGGTCACCGTACTCAGGACCTGGACCGACCCCCTAACCGGACGCGGCGAGCGCAGCTTTCTCGGACTTCTCGCCCCGCCGTACGCAGAAGGTGACTTTGCTGGATACCGTGAGGTGTGGTTGCCGAGGCGGGCCTGAGAGGTCGGTTGGCCCAAGTACGGGCGGCTGAGCCCACCGTGCGGGGGCGGCTTCGTCGTGCCGCCGTCCTTTTCTGGCGGCTGAGCGTGCACACCACCAAGATCTGTCTGCGCTACCGGGTGACCGGGCTGGCCGCCGAGGCGGGTTTCTTCGCCCTGCTGTCGTTGCCGCCGTTGGTGCTCGGACTGGTCGGCGCGATCGGCTTCGTCGGACAGCAGATGGGCACCGAGGTGGTTGCCGACCTGCGTAGCCAGCTCCGCCAATTGACGCTGACCTTCCTCACCGCGGACAGCGTCAGCTCGGTGATCCTGCCGACCTTCGACCGAGTGGTCGGGGCCGGCCGCGCGGACATCGTCTCGATCGGCTTCCTGCTCTCGCTCTGGTCCGGTTCGCGGGTACTCAACGTCTATGTCGACACCGTCTCGATGATGTATGGGATGGGCGGGCTGCGCGGAATCATCCGTACCCGGGCCCTGTCGTTCTCGCTGTACGTGGCCGGGTTGATCGTCGGCGTGGTGGTGATCCCGCTGGTGCTGATCGGCCCGGGGATCCTGGCTCGGGTGCTGAACTCGGCGGACCTCGACGTCGTCGCCCTGCTCTCGCAATTCTTCTACTGGCCAACGGTTTCGGTGGTTGCGCTGGCAGCGCTGGCGACCCTGTATCACATCGCCACGCCGATCCGCTCGCCGTGGCGGCGGGATCTGCCCGGGGCGGTGCTGGCCCTGATCATCTGGGTGCTGGCCAGCTTCATCCTGCGCTGGGTGATCGCTCGCTCGGTCGGTGGTACGTCCATCTACGGCCCGCTGTCCACCCCGATCGTGGTGCTGATCTGGCTGTATTTCCTGGCCATCGCCGTGCTGATCGGGGCCGCGCTGAACGCTGCCATCGATGAGCGGTACCCGACCGAGGCCCGGATCCTGGCACGGGAGCAGCGGGAGGCCCGAGAGGAGCTCGGGCTGGCCACCACCGTGCCACTGACCCCGAATCGGGCCGCGCTGATCGACAGTCCGGACGTCGCCTGGCCGGCTGCGGACGACGTACCGCCCCAGGCGGTCGGCGAACCGGACACCTCCCCTTCGGAGCGGATCGCCGAGTAGCGCGGAACTTTCTGCGCCCGTTCGGCGCACGACCCGATTTATTCAGGCGACACGACCCGGTGTCCGGTCGTACCGTTTATCTGCACAGGGAAACGCATTCCAGTCATCACCGGGCCACCGCTTCCGAATCTGGACCGCGTGGCGCGGGGGTCGAGCGGCGCATCTAAACATGCGCGAGAAGGGAGGTACGCGATGGCTGTCAAGGTCTCTTGCCGCCACGCCGCGCGTTCAGGCGCGACCCTTCCTTCGTCCGCTCCTCCCGCGCCCGCCTGAGCTTTTCGCACCTGCGCTCGCTTTGTCGAAACCCTCGGCCGTACTGCTCGGGCGCCTCCACGAAGAGGTAATCTGCGTTGAAATCTGTTTCTGACAGCCATGTCTTCACCTCTGACGACAAAAATCGACGCGGCGTAGTGATCCGGGTGGATCGCGCCACCGCCGTGGTCGAGGATCCGGACGGAGCCGCCGAACCGGTCCGCGCCACCTGGGGTGGCTCGCTGCTGGCCGCGATCGCCGAGAATCCCGAGGCCGCGCCAACCACCGGCGACCACGTCAGTCTGCGGTTCTGGCCGGACGAACGGGTCACGGTGGACGCCGTGCAGCCGCGCCGCACCCTGCTTACCCGAGCGAATGCCGACGGTGGCTCGAAGCGTCAGGTGCTCGCGGCCAACGTCGACACCGTCGCGGTGGTCGAAAGCCTGATGCCGGAGCCCGATCTGCGCCGGATCTCCCGGTTTCTCACGTTGGCCTGGGCCAGCGGCGCCACGCCGGTGGTCCTCTTGACCAAGTCCGACCTGGTGCCGGACGGCCCAGAGCTGGCCGCTCAGCTCCGCGCCAGTAGCGCCTGTCCGGTGATCGAGGTCTCGGTGGTGTCCGGGGTCGGGATCGCGCAGGTGCGCGAACTGCTGACCGAACAGCGCGTGATGGCCTTGCTCGGCGCCTCCGGCGCGGGCAAGTCCAGCCTGGTCAACGCGCTGGCCGGAGGGCCGTTGATGCGGGTGCAGGAGCTGCGCAAGGACGGCAAAGGGCGGCATACCACGGTCACCCGCGAGTTGCATCGGGTCGCGGGCGGCTATCTGATCGATGGGCCGGGGCTGCGTGGCGTCGGGATTACCGGCGGCGTCGGGCTCGACCTGACCTTCGCCGATGTCCTGATCTTCGCCGAGGCCTGTCGGTTCCAGGACTGCGCGCACGAGGACGAACCCGGTTGTGCCGTCCTCCAGGCGGTAGACACCGGTCAGCTCGATCTCGACCGGGTCGAGGCCTGGCGGCAACTGGTCGCCGAGGGGTACCGGCAGGAGTTGCGCCGGGACGCGCGGGTGCGGGCGGAGAAGCGACGTAGGCCCCACCGCCGTGCTTGACTGTGACCGGAAGATCACACAGAGCGAGCAGACGGTTGGGTGGGGGAGAGCATGATCGAGGGCTGGGCTTTCAATCCGCCGCCGCACTGGCCGCAACCACCGGGGAACTGGACGCCGCCGACCGGGTGGCTTCCGGACCCGGCGTGGGGGCCGGTTCCACCGGGCTGGCAACTTTGGGTACCCGCCCGTCGGCCATCGCGGCCAACCCTGCTGCCGCTCGCCGGGCTCGGCGCGACGCTGTTGCTCGCCGTCCTGGCCACTGCCGTCCCGCGGACCGCCGGTGCCCGAGCCCCGCTGGCCTCCGGCGTGAGCATGGTCTGGCAGCAACGGCCGGCCGCGAGCGGCCCGATCGCCGCCGGCTCGCCTTCGACCACCCCAGAGGCCGCGCAGTCGGCGACACCGGGGCCGGTCGTCGCGACGTCCACCCCGACCCCCACCGTGATCCGCCTGTTCCACGACTGTGCCGACCTCAACCAGGTGTACCCGAACGGGGTCGGGATGCCGGACGCGATTGATCGAACCGCCGGTCGGCCGGTCACCAACTTCGGCCGCAGCACCACGATCTACCGGTTGAATCTCAAGCATGACCGGGACGGCGACGGCATCGCCTGCGAGCCGGCCTAGCGCAGATCCAGGCCTTAGACCCGTGCCGGCTCCCGCTCCAGCTCCAGCCGACCGGTGCGCCGAGCCCAGCGGTGGAAGACCACCGTTCCGAACGGCGGGATGCTCGCCAGCAAGGCCAGCGTTCCGGTGGCCCGGCTCCAGCGACGAAGCCGCCAGGTCAGCACGGCGCTGAGACAGTAGGCGAGGAAGGCCGCACCATGCAGCGGGCCGAAAACCTGAACTCCGAGTTCGCTTACCTCGAGCACCCGCTTGAAGACCACGCCGACCAGCAGACCGGCCCAGGTGATCGCCTCGATGGTGGCAGTCACGCCGAGCGCTCCGATGATGCGATTCGCGCCGGCCGTGTCATCGTTCTCCATAATCGTTCACCTTAGGTGTGACTGTGGACGCACGGGGCAGCGGGTCCACGGGAGGAGTAGGCGGGGTGTCGGTGACCGAGCGCCTGGACCGGTTCCAGCAGCGCCACCATTGGGCCGGCTTTCCGCTGGCCGTGATCTACAAGTTCACCGATGATCAAGGCGCGTACCTGGCCGCGTTGATGACTTACTACGGGTTCCTGTCGGTATTTCCGATGCTCCTGTTGCTTTCGTCGGTGCTCGGGTTCCTGCTCCAGGGCAATCCGGAATTGCAGCAGAAAATTCTGGATTCGGCGCTGAGCCAGTTCCCGGTGATCGGTGAGCAACTCGGTGATCCGCGGGGTTTGCGCGGCAGCACGGTGGCGGTGGTGGTCGGGTTGATCGGGTCCTTGTACGGTGCGCTCGGCGTCGCTCAAGCCACCCAGAACGCGATGAACACGATGTGGGCGGTACCCAGAAACCGCCGACCGAACCCGATCACTTCCCGGTTGCGCAGCCTGCTGCTGCTGGGTGTCGGCGCGCTCACCTTTCTGGTCAGCTCGACTCTGTCGGGGTTCGGTACCAATCGGGTCGCGGTGATCTCGAATCTGCATGAAGCCCTTCAACTTGCTGCCACCGGCCTTTCGGTCGCGGTGATCGCCGCCTTCTTCGTGTTCCTCTTTCGCTGGTCGACCACCCGGGCGCTGTCTCGATCCGACGTCTTGCCCGGTGCGATTGCGGCCGCCCTGCTCTGGCAACTACTGCAGACCTTCGGCGCGGTCTACGTCGGCGGAGTGGTGCGCAACGCCGACGCCACCAATGGCGTGTTCGCGATCGTGCTCGGCCTGATCGCCTACGTCTACCTGGCGGCCGTCTCGATCCTGCTTTGCGGGCAGGTGAACGTTGTCCGAGTCCGGCACCTGTACCCCCGCACGCTGCTGACCCCGTTCACCGATGACGTCGACCTGACGGACGCCGATCAGCGGGCGTACACCAGTTACGCGCGTGCCCAACGAACCAAGGACTTCGAGTCGGTCGACGTCACCTTCGAGAACAACGGCCAGAATGCCACCGCTCGGCGGAAGCGTCGCGCAGCGAAACGAGCTGAGCAGGCGAAACCCGAACCCCCTTCGGAAACCTGATCATCGGCTGGATTTGACTGTCTCCCAAGCGTTCAGGGCGTCGGCTCGATCGCCAGATCGTCGAATTCCCCGCGAATCAGGGCCGCTCGGAAGCTTTCCCATTCCGCCGCTGTGCAGCTCACCGTGATTTCGGGTTGAGTCGAATTGCGTAACCAGAGCAGACCGTTCGAGTGGCTGACCTCCAGGCACGTGTTGGTGTCGCAGAGCGAGCTCTTGCGCCAGCTCAGGCCAGAGCTATCGGTATTTGGCATGTGTCTCGCTTCTCCCCATATCCCCGCTTTCGACTTATTCTTAGCCAAAAAATGGGATTAGGAAAGGTATGTCCGTCTAGCAGGCTGCCTGGGACGCGTTTCGCCAGGCAGTCCGGAGCCGTTCCGCAGCATCCCGGCCAACGCTGGCCTGCTTCCAGATTCGAGCGAACACCTCCCGGTAAGCGGTCGGACCGTCTCCGGTCGCGTCGTCCCCCAGCGTGACCACCTCGGTGATCGGATCTTCCAGAAACAGCAGTTCCGGATGCTTGGGCTCGTTGAACTGCAGCACCACGAAGGGTGAGCGCATCGCCGGGTAAGCGCCCCGGGTGAGCGGAACGATGCCGAGGAATACGTTGGTCCGTTCGCTCATCGCCCACAGGTGCTCGAGTTGATTCGCCATCACTGTGGCGCCACCGATCTGTCGCTCGATCGCCGACTCGTCGATCAGAACGTGCAAGTGCACGGGCGGTGTGCGATGCAGAATCTCCTGCCGATAGCGACGGGTGGTCAGGATCCGGTCGATCGCGTCGTCCTCGGTGCGGCGCAGCCCGATCTGGGACAGCAGAGCCCGGGTGTAGTCGGGGGTTTGCAGCAGCCCGGGAACGAACATCGGCTCGAAGTTCCAGATCTGCCCGGCCGCAGCCTCGTAATCCAGGTACTGGCGGACCGAGGGCGGTCCCGGCTCGCGAAGCGGCGCGATCCGGTTCTGCCGGGCCGCGCGGGCCAACAGAAGTAGTTGCGCCACTTCATTTTCCGCCGCACTGCTGTATCGGGCGAGCAAGCTTCGCAGGTCGGCCTCGGTGATCGGACTGATGCCGGCCTCGATCCGGTGCACCTTCGAGGCCGACCAACCCAGCCCTTGTGCCACCTCGCGCTGCGACAATCCGGATCGTTCTCGATATTGGCGCAGCTGAACACGAAGCTGGTGCCGCTCGAGACCTTGATCCACAATGACCACGGTTTTTCACCTCACGTGCGAAGGCCAAGAGCTTTGCTGTTGCTGAAAGTAACAGGACTCCGAGAAGGACGCGAAACTTGGTGCGAATGGTATTCGCTACTCAGTATGTCGAATTCTCCTGGCTAGGGTGATCATTTCGACAAAGATGCACGTCAGATGCGCTCTGAAGCAGGCCAATCGGATAGACCAAGTGTGTATACCAAGCTCGCCGCCGAGTTCGAGCCGAACTGGTATTCGGGGCCGCTTAAATACGTAGTGCTACAGATAGTCACATTCCGCTCTGACGGCGGGTGAGTCGACCTCCGGATGTGTTTCTTTCGTTATAAAGACTGTGCCGATGGATGCGAAACGGACCGCGACAAGGATGGGTTCCGCGGTCCGGCGCCGAGGTCGCCGCAGTCCCGTCGTCCGGGCCGGCAGGCGAGGAGCAATGGACAAAATTGGCGCGATCCGCCAGCGTGACCAGAGTGACGAATGACTTGCATCAGCCGGGCGAGCTGCGGCTGCGACCGATGACCACCGATGAGCTCCCGGCCTACCTCACCAGGTTGGAGATCGAGTACGCCGCGGAGTTGCACGAGTCCACCGGGATCTCGCAGGAGGCCGCGAAGGAGGAGGCCCGGCAGAGCACGCTCGAGTCCTTTCCTGACGGTCAGATCGGGCAGCATGAGCAGATCTGGGTCGCCGAGGATGTCGACGGAGCCCGGGTCGGTGTGCTCTGGCTGGCGCACCGCGAGCCTGGCACCCCGAAGGAACATGCCTGGATCTACGACATCGAGATAGACCAGGCCCGGCGCGGCGAGGGCTGGGGTCGCAAGTTGCTGGCGCTGGCGGAGGCCCAGACCAGAGCGCTCGGGCTGACGTCGCTCCGGCTCAATGTCTTCGGTCAGAACAGCGTGGCGCGCGAGCTCTACCGGACTCAAGGCTTCGCGGAGAGCCGGGTGACGATGGTCAAGGACGTCGCAGCGGGCCGGTCGGCGGGTTCGGAGCCGCCCACGGCGTCCTTCGACATCGTTACCTGACCTCGCCACGGGCAGGAGGGCGGCCGGCGGATCTCAGGCTGGCTGGGCTGACTCCGCGGACTCGCTTGAATGCTGTGCTGAACGCGAACGGGCTGGAGTATCCGACCTGCCGAGCCACCGAGCCGACCGTGGCACCCGGCTCGCAGAGTAGGTCAGCTGCCAACGTGAGCCGCCAGTTCGTCAGGAAGGTCATCGGTGGCTCACCGATCAATTCCTTGAAGCGCCGGGCGAAGCCGGCTCGGGAGCTGCTGGTAGCGGCGGCCAACTCGGCGACCGTCCAGGGTCGAGCCGGGTCGCCCTGCAGCAACCGCAGTGCCGGGCCGACTATCGGGTCACTGTGTGCGACGTACCAGCCGGGAGCCGCCGCCTCTGGTCGCGCGAACCAGGCCCGCAGGACGGCGACCAGCAGCAGGTCCAGTAGCCGGTCGAGCACCGCCGCCTGGCCCGGCTCATCCCGGATCAGCTCTGCGGCGAGGTAGCCGGTCAGCGGATTCCGCAGAGTGTCCGCATCCAGCACGATCAGCTCCGGAAGCGCGGCGAGCAGCCGTCGACTGATCTCTCGGTCCGACTGATAGGTGCCAGTGAGCAGCACGGTTTCGCCTTCCGGGTGGTTGCCCCAGGTCCGGATGCCGAAACCGGTCAGCTGGTACGGCGTGGCACCGTCGGTGGTGGTGCAGCGCTGGCCCGGGTGGATCACGACCTGCGGCGCAGTGCTGGGCTCATCGGCGACGGTGTAGGGCTGCGGCCCGCGGAGGACGGCGACGTCGCCGGGACCGAGGCGCACCTCGTCTCCGGCCTCGAGGAGTACCCAGGCGGCTCCGCGGACGACGGTGACCAGGCTCAGGGGCGCCTCGTCCTGGATCCGGATCGCCCACGGCGGATCCAGGACGGATCGAAGCAGGAAGGCCTCCCGGGCCCGAGGCCCGTCGAGGAGACCGGCGACGGAATCCATCTAGTCAAACTAGGGCCTGGCCTGTCCTGAGCGCCGGAGTTGCCGGATTGGACGATCGCGTATGGATCTGCGTTTTTCAGCCATGGAAACTCGCACGGCCAGGGGAGTTAATCGAAGGCATGACGACGACCGTGCCATCGACCTTGCCGGTACTGACCTTCGAATCCGCCCTGACCCTGGGCGCCGCGCTGGGCTGCGGCCTGGTGGCCGGCGTCTTCTTCGGGTTCTCCAGTTTCGTGATGCGGGGCCTCGACCGGCTCCCGCCGGGCCAGGCGATCGCCGCGATGCAGTCGATCAACGTCACCGTGCTTCGCTCGGCTTTCCTCGCGCTGCTGCTGCTGACCGCGCTGGTCTGCCTGCCGATGATGGCGCTCGCGATCTGGCACCGGGACGAGCGCCCGGCCACTCTTGTACTGATCGGCGGCGCGCTCTATCTGCTCGGGGTGGTCGCTTTGACCAGTGGCTATCACGTCCCGCTCAATGATGCGCTGGCGAAAGTGGATCCGAGCGGTACCGACGCCGCCGCGCAGTGGCACCACTACGTCGTCCATTGGACTCGGATGAACCACCTGCGCACCGCTGCCGGACTGGCCGCTGCGGCGGCCCTCGTCGCTTCGCTGATCCGAGGCTGAGGCACCGGTGCTCGTAGCCGGGGGTCTTGTCTTGGCGGTGGGACTCCGCTTGGGTGAAGCACCGCCTTTCGATCAGGAGACCTATCCCGATGACCGGTTCCGCCCCGACCGCCGACCTGACCGGCTGGACATGCACGCCGTTCACGGCCGCTGACCGCACCCACGACGTGTACGAGAAGGGCACCGGGCCCGGCGTCGTGCTGATCCCGGAGATCCCCGGCATCACTCCGCAGGCGCTCGGCCTGGCCGAACATCTGGTGCAGCGCGGTTTCACCGTGGTCGTGCCGTCCCCGTTCGGGAATCCTGGTCGAGCGGAGTCTTTCGGTTATATCGCCCAGGTATTCGCCCGGCTCTGCGTCTCTTCGGAGTTCCGTGCTTTCGCCACCGGAGCAGACCGGCCGATCGCCCACTACCTGCGCGCGGTGGCCGCCGATCTGGCCGCGCGCACACCCGGCTCCGGAGTCGGGGTGATCGGAATGTGCTTCACCGGCGGCTTCGCCCTGGCCGCCGCGGTCGACGACAGCGTCCTGGCCTCCGTGATGAGCCAGCCCTCGGTGCCGCTGCCGCTCGGGAAGGCCCGGTCGAACGATCCAGGGCTGTCCGAGGCCGAGCTGCGGATTGTCGCGGACCGGGCGGCCCGTGCCGATCTCTCCGTGATGGGCCTGCGCTTCAGCGAGGACCCGGCCTGCCGGAAGGGCCGCTTCGACGCGTTGAAGGACCGGCTCGGTGACGCCTTCGAGGTGATCGAGCTGGATTCGACACCCGGAAATCCGGGCGGGTTCGCGAAGAGCGCCCACTCGGTGCTGACCAGAGAGATCCGGGAAGCGCCCGACAACCTGGCGGCCCAGGCCCGCGAACGGGTTGTCCAGTTACTGACCACCCGGCTGAACAAGGTCGTGAACTGATCACGCGGCCCGATGTACTCAGTCGGTGTCGTGGTCGAAGCTCAGATGCGTGGTGATCCGGTAGCGGTCCCCGCGGTAGATGGATTCCGCGTACTCGATCACTCGGCCGTCGGCGTCCTGTGTAGTGCGCTCGAACAGCAGCGCCGGTGCGTGCAGGGGAACCTCGAGCAGGCGTGATTCGGCGGCTTCGGTGACTGTCGGTTCGGTGGTTTGGACGGCGCTGGTCGCGAGCACGCCGTAGCGCAGCCGGAGGAGTTGGTACAGCGATCCGGACTCGAAGTCGGTGGGTTCGATGCCGGGGACGATGCTGATCGGGATCCGGATCGTTTCGAGCGCCATCGGCGCGTGGTCAACGATCCGGACTCGACGGACGTACAGCAGTTCTTCGCTCGGCGAGATCCGCATCCGCCGGCCTTGCCTCGGGCCGGCCGGCTCGATCCGGAACTGGTCGATCCGGCTGTACCAGGTGCCGTCGGCGGGCGGCGCGGTGAACTCGGCCGCCTTCGCGGTCGGGGCCAACTCTTTCGTCGCCGTCCGGGTGTTCGTGAAGGTGCCCCGGCCGTGGTGCCGGACGAGGAGCCCGTCGCGAGCGAGGTCCTCGATCGCCGCGCGCAAGGTGGGTCGGGAGACGCCGAACTGCTCACTGAGATCGCGTTCCGACGGGATCAGTTCTCCAGGCGGACGGTCTTCGATCATTAGACGCAATTGATCGCGGACACGCACCCGTTTCATCCTGCCCCCAAAACTTCATGTTCGCCCGTGTCCAGAGTACAACAGAGCATCGTTATGGGGTGATAAATACATCACCACTGGTGAATACCAGATAAGTGATGTAGATCATCTGGTACGCGTCCCGAAACCGGGCATACCTGCAGGTCAAGGGCGAATTGCTGGCAACTCATAGGACGAATCGCCGGAGGGAAAGACGTTGCCCACTGGAAAATCGATGCGCCGCTCTAAGTACCAAAATGTCATGATCATCGACGTCGAATAGGTACTGAACCCCGAGTCGATAATGGTGGAAAACGGTCAGCGCAGCGGTGCGGTCGGCCAGAGCGGTTCGGTGGCCGCCTCGTCCGCTGCGGCCAGTACTCGAAGCACGTTCCGGCCGGTGAGCGCGGCCAGGTCACCCGCCGACCAGCCCCGGTCGGCGAGTTCGGTGAGCAAGCGCGGGTAGCGAGAAACGTCGAGGAGTTCGGCCGGCTGCAGGTCGACGCCGTCGTAGTCACCGCCGATCCCGATGTGGTTGAGGCCGGCCACCTCGCGAGCGTGCTCAACGTGGTCAGCGACCTCGGCGAGAGAGACCTCCGGGCGCGGATGTTCGGCCAGCCAGCGGGCGTACCCCTGGTCGGCGGCGTCCTGGGCAGACTTGGCGATCTCGGTGGCCACCGCCTCGGCGCTCTCGCCCGGCAGCGGAGCACGCGGCCAGGTCCACTCGTCGTCCGGCAGGCCGAGTCGCTGCCGTTCGGCCCCCGCCTCGCGTTGCCAGTCGGCAACGGCGGTGCTGATGAATGCCGGGACGAAGGTGATCTGGACGACCCCACCGTTGTCGGCCAGTCGGGTCAGGACGTCGTCCGGCACGTTGCGCACGTGCGGATCGATCGCCCGACACGAGGAATGGCTGAACAACACCGGCACGGTGACGGTATCGAGGGCGGCGTGCATCGTGGTCGCGGCGACGTGGGAAAGGTCGACCAGGACGCCGATCCGGTTCATCTCGGTGACCACCGCTCGGCCCGTCTCGTTCAGGCCGCCGACCTGCGGCTCGTCGGTCGCCGAATCGGCCCACGAGGTGTTGTCGTTGTGGGTCAGAGTGATCAGCCGGACGCCGAGCCGGGCGAACGCCCGCAGCACGCCGAGCGAGGTCGCGATGCTGTGCCCGCCCTCGAGCGACACCAGCGAGGCGATCCGACCGGCAGCGATGGCACGGGTCACGTCGGCGGCGGTGTAGGCGATGGCGAACGTGTCCGGATAGCGAGCGGCGAGTCGGTAGACCAGATCCACCTGCTCCAGCGTCGCCGCCACGGCTTCCGGCTCGGGCAACGTCGACGGCACGAAACAGGACCAGAACTGGGCTCCCACGCCACCGGCTCGCAGCCGGGGGATATCGGTATGCAGTTCCGGTCGGCCGTTGTCGAGGCCTTCGACGCTGTAGCCGGCTCCGCGTAGCGCTGAGGGCAGATCGTTGTGTCCGTCGAACACCGGCGCCATCCGAAGTGCCGAGGCCACCGAGTCAGCCGAGGTCACTGAGTCAGCAGGGAAGCTCTGTTCCATGACGGGAGCATGCCAGCCTCCGGTGGGTTGCGCAGGATTCCGGTCCAACGGCTGGCCAGCCCGGGCTACCGCGCACTTAGAGCTTGAGTACCTGCTCGGCCTGGTCCTGCGGCATCGGCGCGTGCCGCAGGTAGCTGCGGGAGAAGAGGCCGCTGCCGTGCGCCAGGCCGCGAAGCGTCTGGGCATAGGTGATCAGTTCGATCTCCGGCACCTCGGCGCTGATCTCGGTTCGGCCGTCGGCCACCGATGACGTCCCGGTCACCCGACCACGGCGGGCGGACACGTCACCGAGCACGGCCCCGACGAACTCGTCGTCGACGACGATCTGCACGAGGTCTACCGGCTCCAGCATCGCTACCCCGGCTGAGGCGGCCGCCTCCTTCAGCGCCAGGGCTCCGGCGACCTGGAACGCGGCATCGGAAGAGTCGACGCTGTGCGCTTTTCCGCCGACCAGCGTCACCCGAAGGTCCACCATCGGGTAGCCGCCCGCGACCCCACGTTCCATCTGCGCCCGAATGCCCTTCTCGACGCTGGGAATGTACTGCCGGGGGACCGCGCCGCCAACCACCCGGTCGACGAATTCGAACCCGCTGCCCTGCGGCAGCGGCTCCACCTCGACGTCACAGACCGCGTACTGGCCGTGGCCGCCGGATTGCTTGACGTGCCGACCATGCCCAGTTGCCTTGTCGCGCAAGGTCTCCCGGAGTGGAACTCGGATCGGCTCGGCATCTACCTCAACACCGTGCCGACTGCTCAGCCGGTCGAGTACGACGTCCAGGTGGGAGTCGCCCATCGCCCAGAGGACGAGCTGATGAGTATCCGGATCCTGGTACACCCGAACGGCGGGGTCTTCGGCGTTCAGCCGGACCAACGCCTGCGACAGCTTGTCCTCGGCAGCGCTGGTCCGGGCCACGACCGCGGTCGGCAGCATCGGGTCCGGGATCGGCCAGGGTTCCATCAGGGCAGGCGTGGCCGGATCGGACAGCGTGTCACCGGTTACCGCCCGGGACAGGCGGGCGACGGCGAGGATGTCACCGGCGGTGCCGGCGGTGACCGGAACCAACGTCGCGCCGAGCAGTCGAGACATCGCACCGGCGCGTTCGTCGGCGTCATGAACCGGCCGGCGACCGCAGACGTGAACCATGTCGTCCGGCGCCAGCCGGCCGGAGAAGATCCGCAGAATGCTCACCTGGCCGACATAGGGGTCGGTGGTGGTTTTCAGCACCTCCGCGACCAGCGGGCCATCGACGTCGCACCGCAGCGGCGGCAACGGCTCGCCGTCCGGCGTGGTCACCACCGGGAGTGGGTGTTCCAGGGGGGAGGGGAAGCCACGGACGATGATCTCGAGCAGTTCGGCGATGCCGAGACCGGCCGATGCGACGGTCGGCAACACCGGGTAGAAGGAGCCCCGGGCGACCGCCCGCTCCAGGTCCGGGATCAGGATCTCCAGGCCGATCTCCTCGCCGGCGATCCAGCGATCCAGGAGGGTGTCGTCCTCGGACTCCTGAATGATGGCCTCGATCAGTTCGGCGCGGGCGCTCTCGGCCGTCGCGACCCGGTCTGGGGAGATATCTGAAACCTGGTGGGAGAGTAGGCTGAACAGCCCGGTTGGCGGCCCGTCCCGGTCGGCCACCGGCAAGTAGATCGGTTGGATGCCGTCGCCGAACGACTGGCGGCAGGTGGCCAGCGACTCGGCGAAATCGCCCCGTTGTTGATCCACATGAGTGATCACGACGGCTCGGGGCATGCCGATGGCGGCGCATTCCGTCCAGAGCATCCGGGTCGTGGTGTCGACCCCGTCCACGGCCGAGATCACGAACAGGGCGGCGTCGGCCGCGCGTAATCCGGCTCGGACCTCGCCGACGAAGTCCGGGTGGCCTGGGGTGTCGATCAGATTGATGGTGGCGCCGTCGTGGTGGGTGGAGGCGACCGCGAGACAGACGGATCGGCCGAGACGACGCTCGATCGGTTCGTGATCGCAGACTGTGCTGCCGTCCTCGACCCGGCCGGCCCGGTTCACCGCACCGGTTTCGGCGAGCAGAGCCTCGAGGAGTGTCGTCTTACCGGCGGCTGAGTGACCGACCACGACGACGTTGCGGATGGTGTCCGGGGGCGGGGCCGTGGTCTCCACCCCCGTGCGTACTCTGCCGCGAGCCGTCCCATGCGCTGTCATAGCGGACCTCCTCGTCCACACCCATCCCCTGTGCAGTAACCGTGCCCCTCCTGGCCGCTGACGGCAAGGGCGGGTACCGGCTATCAGAAATCATCACTCTAAGGAGGCATTCGATAACCCAAAGTAGTACTTCACGATTCCGGCATTACGAACTTTGACTTGCATTTCGGTGCCAGCATGTGTATGTGCGAATCGCCTGCGGCCTTTGCGCCGTTCTTGCTGCGGCGCTCGGAGCCTGCACCGCGAGTTCACCGACGACGGTGCCGGAGAGCTCGCCGATCACCACGTCACAGCGGGGGGCCGGGCAGGGGACGCACGGTGGCTTGGCCGCGATCCCGGCGTCGTCCGGCGCCGATGTGGCGCTGCAGCTGGAAGCGCTGCTGGGGCTGCACTCGATCCTCGCCGCGGACATGATGCGCGCTCGGGTCCGGGCGGACGACGACCTGGCCCAATCGGCGAACGCGGCCCTCGGCCTGAACACCACGGCGATCGCCGACCTGCTGCAACCGATCATCGGAGCGACGGCCCGCGAACAGTTCACGACCCTGTGGACGGAGCACATTCAGGCCCTCTTCAACTACGCCCGGGGGGCAGCGACCAAGGACTCCGACGTCCGGGCGGACGCCCGTCGCGAACTCGTCGAGTACGAGGATGATCTGGCCCGATTCTTCGCCGCCCAGTCGGACGGGCGGTTGGCCCCAGCGGCAGCGCTGGCGGCCGTCGACAAGCACGTCGAGCACCTCCTCGAGGGCGTCGACGCCTACGCCGCGCAGGACTACCGGGCTTCGGCCAAGATCTATCGACTCTCGTATGCCCACTCGTTCGAGGTCGGAGCCGTCCTCAGCCACGCCCTGCTGCCGGCCAAGGTCGGTGCCACGCTGGATTCGCCCGCCCAGACCCTGCGCACGTCCCTCACCCATCTGCTCGGCGAGCACGTCGCGCTGATGATGGCGACCGTCCGGTCGTCCGTCGGTGATCAGAAGGACTTCACCGCCATGGGGGCCGCCATCAACGCCAACACCCTGGATCTGACCGCCGCCTTCGACAGCCTGTTCGGCCCGGCGGCCGCCCGCCGATTCCAGGCGCGCTGGGCCGACCATGTGGATCATTTGCTGGCCTACACCTCGGCAACGGTCAGGAAGGACGCCGCGGGCCGGCAGAACGCCCGGCAGGGGATGCGCGACTTCGACAGCTCGTTCGCCGCCTTCCTGAGTGCCGCCACCGAGAATCGGCTTCCCGGAACTGCCATGGTCGGCACGTTCGAGGACTACGACCGCAGGCTGCTGGCCGAGATCGACGCCTACGTGTCCAATGACCACGAGCGGGCGCAGGCCGTGCGGCAGCAGCTCTATGCGGAGACGTTCACGGTCGCTCAGCAATTGTCCGGCGCGATCGGCGCCACGCTCGGGGCCCGGCTGCCCCGCGGCGGTTCGCAGACCGGTGGCGGCGGCACGGCGATCCGCTTCCTCCAGGGCGGGTGAGATCGAGTGCAGCCGATGCTGCCGGTGGTGGCGATCCAGCGGATCGGCATTGCGCTGCTGGCGGTTGGTCTGACCGCCAGCAACCCGGTCGCGGTGAACCTGCCGTCAGCTGGGCCGGTGCCACGCCCCGCTGCCGCCTCGACGGCGGATCCGGCGCCGTTCCGCTCGGTCCGGACTTACACCGGCGTCGCCGTCCCGGTTCGGCTCCGAATCCCGTCCCAGAAGATCGATACTCCGTTGCGGCGGCTCGGCTTGGCGGCGGACGGCACGATCGCGGCCCCGCGCGAATGGCAGGTGGCCGGTTGGTACGACCGAGGGCCCAGGCCGGGGCAGAACGGGCCCGCGGTGGTCGTCGGCCACATCGATTCGCGGGCCGGCCCGGCGGTCTTCTTCCGGCTCCCCGACCTGATGCGAGGTGCTGCCGTGTACGTGGACCGAAAGGACGGCAGTACCGTCCGCTTCCGGGTGGCCGGTCGCCGCCAAGTGGCGAAGGATCGCTTCCCGGCCACAGCGGTGTATTCGCCGAGTCTGCAGCCGTCCCTGGTACTCATCACCTGCGGCGGCACCTTCGACCGGTCGGCCGGGCACTACCGGGACAACATCATCGTGACCGCAGTTCCCGGGTGAGTGGCGATGCGGTCCCGAAAACGTCTCGCTGTGATCCTCACCGCGTGGTCTGCGATCGCCTGGTCTGCGGTGAGCGTGTCGTCGATCCCGCTGTCGCCGGCAGCGCAGGCCGCCGACAGCCCGCGGCTGCGGGTTCTCGCGGTCCGGTCGACTTTGGACCAGGTCTCTGTGGTCTTCGAGCTGCAGCCGAGGCCGCGGCGCCCGCTCGCGAACAGCGCGGTAGTCGTCACCTCGGGTGCCGCCCGACTACCGAATCGACTGAGCGCCATCCTGTCCGACCGGGCGTCGGTCGGCTTCGTCCTGGATGCCTCCGCCGATGGAGCGGCCGCGCTTCGGGACGGCGGTCGGGCCGGCGCGGCGAGCTTGCTGTTGCAACTACCCCCGGGTGCGATCTCCGCGGTGATCGCCGATCGGCGGCCTCCCGCCGTCGCCGCGCCGCCCTCGGTCGGTGTGCTGGACGATCTGCAGGCGACCAGCGTCCTGCCCAGCGGTGGCAGCCGAGCAACGTCCGCCGCGCTGACGCTCGCGCTGCGGACCCTGCAGCCCGGCCCCGGTATCGCGCCGGTGATCGTGCTCTACACGAACGCCGCGAACGCGGGCGGTGAGTCGGCCGCTGGGCTCGGTGCTCGGCTGCGCCAAGCAAACACCGTCCTCGTGGTGATCAGCACCAGTCCAAATCCGCAGTTCTGGCGCGATGTCGCGCCGTCCACCGGTGGTTTCGCCATTGCGGTCGGGTCCGGGGCGGCGATCACCTCCTTCGACGCGGTGGCCAACGGGCTGGGCTCGCGGTACAGCGTGACCTTTGCCCGGCCGGTGCTGAGTGCCGGTCCGCTGGAATTGGCGGTCGATACCGGGTCGAAGGTGGTGACGGCGGACGTGACCGTGCCCGCCGAACCAGTCGTCGAAACGTCGGACGCCACGCCGACGCACCTCGGCGAAACGTCCCCATTCCGGTCGTGGTTCTGGCTGCCGGGAGCCGGTCTGCTGGTGGTTGCCGTGGTGGGGATTGTCCTGGCCGCTCGCCGCGATCACCGCAGGCGTCGCCGGCCCGACCAACCCCAGACCGCTGTGAGGCGGCCGCCCGAGATGGTTCGGCAGCCGGCACTGCCGGGAGTACGGGTCTTCGACGTGGCGGATCCGACCGGCCCGCGCGAGATCACGAATCAACTCTTCGAGTCGAGGATGGAGCGGGATGCGCGCTCGCACCCGGCGGACGATTCACCACCAGGCTCGCCGGACTGACTCACCGAAGCGGAGTTACGCCCAATCAGACAATCTGGAAGGCGTTCAGGCAATCACGACGGGGTGGCGAACGACGGCGCCGAAGAGATATCCGAGGGTGTTGTACGGCGCGATCTCGGGCTGGCTGACGCCGGTGTCGTCGGTGGCTCGGGCGAGCAGCTGATAGTTCCCGGTAGCCGTTGGGCGCCAAGGGATTTCCCAACGCAGCCAACCCGTTCGGCTGGTCCGGCCGATGGGCCGGGCGGGCCGCCAGGTGGTTCCGCCGTCCACCGTCACCTCGACCCTGCGCACGGCGCCGTTGCCGGACCACGATCTTCCGGTCAGGAGATGTCGTCGATCAACCTGGAGGGTGGCCGGCCACGGCAGCTCGAACGCGCTCTTGACCACCTGCCGAGTCAACGGGAGGCTGCCCTCGGCGGGGTAGTCGGGCCCGAAGAGCCGGTAGAACTCGGTGTTCCACGGCGAGGTCAAGGTCTGATCGGAAACCTCAAGGGAACCAACCCATTTGATCGAGGCGATCCCGATCCACGATGGCACGACCAGCCGGACCGGGAAGCCATGATCGGGCGGAAGCACTTCACCGTTCATCTCGTATGCGAGCAACACGTCCTTCAGCGCCTTGGCGATCGGCAAGGGGCGGCGCACGGCGCCAAGGTCCACGCCATTGCTGATGAAATGCGCATCCAACCCGGACGGCATCACGTCGACCGCCGTCGGGGTCAGACCGGCCCGACGCAGCACGGTGGACAGCCGGACCCCGCGCCAGCGTGCGACGCCCACCGCACCGAGTTTCCAGGCGCTGCCGGACACCGTCTGGCCTTGCTGGCTGGTGTAGAAGCTGCGCCCATTGCCGGCGCACTCGATGAACGCTGAGATCTCCTGCGAGGGAAGGGCGCACAGGTCGGCGTAGCTGAACTCAATCGGCTGCGCAACGGTCGGGTTGCCGTGCAGCCCCGATCCGAACAGTTTCAGTCGCCAGGTTTCGGCGTCGATCGTCGGGGTCGCAGTGTGGTTGCGAACGAAGAACCGGTCGATCGGGGTGTGATAGCCCTGCCCCCGCAGTGCCTCCCACTTGGTTTCGGCATTCGTGCCGAAGACCGTGAACAGTTCCGGTGGAAGCGGTTTCATGATCGGCCCGGCTGCGGGGGAGGCGCCGGACGAGGCTGGCGCCCGCGCGCCGGGCAGCGCGGTGAGCCCGAGTGCCGCCGAAGCCCGGAGCAGATCACGCCTGGTCAGCCCACGAGGCTGGACCTGTTCGGTGGTCATGACCTACCTCCAACGAAGGTAACTAAAGTATATGAGTCAAGATTATGCACTTTCTGCCATTCCGCAACCCCCGTGACGCGGTGCGGTGGTCTTGGGTTAGTGGGTGTCGAGCCAGGTCTGCAGGGGTGTGGCGCGCTCGTCCCTTCCCATCAACCGGTAGGCGAGCGCCCACTGGGCCGGGTCGCCGAGGGGAAGCCCGCGCCAGTAGCCGGTCACTCGGGTCGGAATCGCGATCCGAGATCCGCCCGAACGCAGGGCGAAGCCGATCAGCAAGTCCACCTCATGATCGTCACCCTCGATCCGGAACCGGGCCTGGGTCGCATAGTGGCCGTCACCCGCGGCAGCCTGGACGTGGTCGATACCCGCCGAGGACAAGGCGGCCGCCACCGAATCGCGCTCGGCGTCCGTACTTAAATCCCAGTCCCGCACCTGGTCGACAAGTCCGAAGGCGGCGAGCAGGCCAGAGCCCCCCAGCGCGACGACGATTCCGTGCTCCTGGAGCGCGCCGACCGTTCGGAGAACGACATCAAGGGGTGGCATCCGAGTGCTCGGACGGCTCATTCGCCCAGTATTTCCCACAAGGCGTTTCTTGTCCCCCGCCATTGCGTTGCTACCCTCCGCTGAGCGCCGCCTTCCGGCTGCGTTCAGACAGCAGCACGGAGGGCGACGGCATGATCGCGGTGTCCTGGGGGTCGGCTACGGAACGCGGCCCCCGACGCAACAACCAGGATGCTCTCCTCGCCGAACCACCGGTCTTCGTCGTGGCAGACGGTATGGGTGGGCATGCCGGTGGTGAACTGGCGAGCGCCATCGTCGTGGAGACCTTCCGGGGTCTGGTCGGTCGCGGTGATGTTCCACCAGCAGAGGTATCCGAGCTGATCGGGCGGGCCAATGACGCGATCCTGCAGCAGGCGGACGACGATCCGGGACTGCGCGGGATGGGCACCACCCTGGTCGGCTTGGTGATGGTCAACGACGGCCAGGCGGACTACTGGCTGGTCGCCAACGTCGGTGATTCCCGGCTCTACCGGTTCGCTGACGGTGAGTTACGACAGCTGACCGTCGACCACAGTTTCGTCCAGGAACTCGTGGACGCCGGGCGGATCCATGCCGACGAGGCCCGGATCCATCCGCAGCGGAACATCGTCACCCGGATCCTCGGCTCCCTACAGCCGCCCGAAGCCGAGTACTGGCTGTTCGCGCCGGAGGTCGGCGAGCGGTACCTGCTCTGTTCCGATGGGCTCTGTGGTGAGCTCGAGGAAGACGACATCGCTCGCTTGATGGCCGGCATCGATGATCCCGGCCAGGCCGCCTCGACGCTGGTGAGAGAGGCGCTGGAGGCAGGCGGGACGGACAACGCCACCGCGATCGTGATCGATGTCTGGGACGGGGCAACCACCGAGCTGCGGGTCGACGCCGACTACAGATCGGCGGAGGACCGGCTCCAGCGCGGCCGCGGTGCCCATCGCATCGACCGGACCGGCGAGATGGACCACAGGTTTGGGGCCACGCCACCGATGGGCACTGGCATGATCCATGGTGTGCCGAACGACAGCGAACGCTTCCGTAATGCCTGATCCGTCCTATCTGCCGGGTTCCTGGTTCGCAGTGGTCACGCCGGGAGCCGTGGTCCTGCTCGAAGGCTCGGTAACGCCGTCCCGGTTGCAGTCGGTTTGGGAAGCCTGCACCGCAGATCCCTCGCTGGACGAACTGATCGAAGTGGTCACCGGTGGTCGCTTCGTCGGTGCGCCGTTCTTCGGGATCGCCATCGTGGACGGCGCTGGGCTGCGGGTCGTGGTCCGGGCCGGGGTGACCGCTGTGGTGGGTGAGTCCATCGGCGCAGCTCGATCGATTGTCAGCGGCAACGCCAACACCTGGGTAGAGGAAACCCTCGACGAACCCCAGTCGGTGCGGCTGCTCCGGGAGGCCACTCCGTCTGCCGGGTTGGCGCTGCCGGTCTACGGCGGGATCGTGATGGCCGATGAAGTCACCTGGACGCCGTCCTCGGTGAACTCTCGGACGCCGTTGGCGGTGCCCGTGGGCGTGGTGCATGCTCCGGTGAGCGAGCCGGCCCCCTTGCCGCCGGTGGCGGATCCGGACGACTCCGACTGGGCGGTGTGGGAACTCAACGAGGCGGGGGAGCTGGGCAGCTCGCGAAGCGCCGCCGAGCCGGAGCAGCCGGAACTGGGCGAAGCGGAGTACGGGTCGGACGATCCCAGGCAGCCATGGAGCGACTCGCCCCCGTTGTTGCCCGAAGATCAGCCCCCGTCTCTCCTTGAGTCGAGGCCCGCTGCCGCTCCTGATCTGGCGCCCGATCGGGTGATCATCGGCTCGCTGCACTTCTCCACCGGGCAGATCGTGCCGTTGGATCGCCCGGTGATCGTTGGTCGTGCGCCGTTCGTGGATCCCGTGATCCGGGCCGACCTGCCCCGGATAGTTCAGATCGACAACCTGGATCAGGACATCTCCCGCAACCACGTCGAGGTGTGGTTCGACGGCCGAGATGTGTTCGCCGTTGACCTGAATTCCGCCAACGGCACGATCGTCGCAATCCCCGGCCAAATACCCCAGCGACTCGCCCCCCAGGAGCCGTTCGCGCTGGTCGGTGGGTCGATTGTGACGCTGTCGGAAGAGATCTTCTTCAGCTTCGAGGTCGCGCCATGAGAGTCGCCGGCGATGGAAGGGGTGCCTCGTACGGCCGTACGGCGTGGTTGTGAAACTTCACACACGGCCGCTGCGGGACCGATAGACAGCCAGGTTCTGTAGCACGATCTCGCCCGAGATTCTCGTCGCTAGGATCCGAAACGCCGGAACATCCCAGATTCGGCATAAGCTGTCCGACGGAGCGGGGCTGTGGCTCTTCGGTTAAGACAAGATCCATACGTGCCAGGCCTCGCTACGGCGCGGTAGTTTCCTGGGCGCAGGAAGGGAGCCCATTGAGCGGGATCGTTCGGCAACATAGCGTGGTGGGACTGGATCTGCCCGCCCAAGAGGCGATCCAGATCGCTCGGCGTGTACTGGCCGCCGAGGGTTACCAGAGCGTGGCAGTCGGGCCGACCGCGGCGACTTTCGTCCGCGACGTCCGTCCGCCGCTCGGTCTTGCCCTGTTGTCGGCGCTGGCCAGGTCCCAGGAGCAGTGCACCGTCACCGCTCAAACGTCCCGTCGTGGTACTGCCCTCAGCCTGAGCGGCGTGGTGTCGACGGAGACGCTGCAGGACCTGGAGGCAGAGCTGCTCCGTAGCAGCGGTCATGAGCCGGTCACGCCCGCTGGCGACAATGGCTTCAACCCCTTCCCGATCCTGGGAGCTTCCCCGCCACGCCCGGTTCCGCCCGCCACGCCCGACCAGCCCGTTGGCCCCTCCCTGGACAGCGATGCCGCTCCGCAGCGAGAGGCACCTCCGCGCCGGGAGCCGGCCCTGCAGCGGGATGCCGCTTCACGCCGGGAGCCGGCCCTGCAGCGGGAGGCGGCTTCGCGCCGGGAGCCGGTTCTGAAGCGGGAGGCGGCTTCGCGCCGGGAGCCCGTTCTGCAGCGGGAGACGGCTTCGCGCCGGGAACCGGCCCCGTACCGGGACCCGGAGCCGCGCCGGGACGCAGAGCCGCGCCGGGACCCGGAACCGTACCGGGATCCGCCACCGCTGCTCGGTGATCCGGGTCCACTGCTCGGCCAGGATTCGGCCCCATTTGTCGAGGCCCCAGATCCGGTCCTCGATCATGATCCGCTGCCGCTGTTCCCGCAGTCTTCATCCCCGCTGCCTCCTCCTCCGCCGCAGGCCCAGTCCTGGCCGCCGGAAGCTGACCAACCGTCGTCACCTCTGCCACCAGCTCCGATGAGGTCATCGGCAGTCGCGGACCTGCTCAAGCGGCCACGGCGGCTTCCGGAGCCAGAGGTGGAATCCGATCTGACCATGGTCCAGTCCAGCCCATTGGCTGCAGAGCCTGTCCCGTGGGAGCCGTCGGCTCCACGCTGGGTTGTCATCCTGGACGATGGCCGGACGATCGACATCCCGGACTTCGCGTTGATCGGTCGTGATCCGACACCGGCCGAGGACGATCCGGAAGCCGGGCTGGTGTCACTGATCGACCCGGAGATGTCCGTATCCAAGACGCACGCGTCGTTCGGCGTCGATGATGAAGGACTCTGGTTCCTCGACCGCTATTCCACAAACGGCACGTCCATGCAGCCGCCCGGCGGCGAGCGGGTCGGCCTGGAGCCCGGCGTTGCCACACCGATCCCGCCCGGCTCCGAGGTCTGGATCGGTCGCCGCCACCTGCGGATCGATCGCGCCGATAGCTGAACTTGGCTGCGGAGTTCTGGCGGCTGGCGTCTGGCGGTACTTTTACGGCATGCGATTCAGCGTGAGTACCGCCGACGGCGTGGAGAAGACGTACGACGGTACCTACTCCGTCGAAGGTGGCGTACTCACCGTACGTGACTATGACAGTGATCAGATCGTGCTGCTGTCTCCGGCCTTTTGGCAGACGGTTCAGGCTCTCAACGAGTGAGCTAGGGGCGGGACCGAGCCCTTTCGCTAGGCCGGAGCTAAGCGTTCCGTAGTGGCCGGTGTCGCCCAGGGCGCTTGGCTGTGCTCCCGTGCGTCCCGCGACACTTGCAGGGCGGCCGGCTCTCCTGACCTCGTAGTTTCCTTGTAAAGGATTGCAGCATAACGCATTTCGACCAGAAGTTGATCACTCTGGCGGGTTGATGGCAGCGGTGTGCCCGTCTAGGATGGACACATGTTCGATTCCTGTGGTGGCGAGATGGGTGGTGGCGTACAGTCACCTCCCGATAGCGGCCGGTGTCCCGGCGGCGAGGTGTCGTGGGGAGGGGCGGCGTCGCCCGACCGCGCCCGGGTGACCGGCAGCCGGTTGGCCAGTGAATCGCATCGCACCGACAGTCAGGCTGCGGCGGGAGCGATGCCATCTGCGGGCGAGGCGATGATGTCGCCCGAAGCAGCTTCGGTGTCCCGATCCACCTCTGGCGCGGCCTCAGCCGCAGGGACAGGGATAGGCGGCGGAGCGAATCCGGCTGACGAGGCGAGCCTGGCTGGAGCGGGATTGGTCGACGAGGCAAGCCCGGCTGACGACGCGAGTCCGGCTGACGACGCGAGTCCGGCTGGCGGAGCGAGTCCGGTTGGCGGAGCGAATCCGGCTGACGAGGCGAGCCTGGCTGGCGGAGCGGGATTGGTTGACGAGGCGAGTCCCGCCGATGGTGTGGTTCCGACAGATGGGGGGCGCCCCAGCGGGGTGGGCTCGGATGCTGAGGCGGGTCCCGAGGGTGAGGCGGGTCCCGAGGGTGAGGCGGGTCCCGAGGGTGAGGCAGGCCCCGATGGTGAGGTGGGTTCGGTTGGCGGGACGTGGGCGGGGTTGTCGGATTTTGATTTGGTGGAGGGGATGGTGGCGGATCGGCGGCGGGTTGGGGCGATTGAGGCGGGGTTGTTGGAGAAGGTTGCGGAGTTGTTTGAGCGGGCGTGTATGTGTCCGTTGCCGGTGCCGCCGGCGGCGGAGTCGCCGAGGAAGTCTCGGGCTCGGGTTCATTTTGGTTTGACGCGGGAGGATTTGACGGAGGAGGAGGTGGCGTCGGCGTTGCGGGTCAGTGATTACGAGGCTGGTCGGTTGGTGGCGACGGCGGTGGCGTTGACGAGGCGGTTGCGGGGGACGTTGGTGGCGTTGCGGGAGGGGCGGTTGGATCTGGTGCGGGCGCATTTGGTGCGGGAGGTGGTTCAGCCGTTGGCGGAGGATCATTTTGCGATTGCGCGGCGGGCGGGTTTGTCGCCGGAGGCGGCTGAGCGGATGGCTGCGACGGTCGCCGGGTTGGTGGAGGCCAAGGTGTTGCCTCGGGCTGGGGAGAAGACTCCGGCGAAGTTGCGGAAGGCGTTGGTGCGGGCGGTCAATCAGGTGGATCCGGATTTCGCTCGGCGGACGGCTGAGGTCAGTGTCCGAGGGCGGTGTGTGAGTCACCGGACGAATCCCGGTGATCACACCGGCGATATTTATGCTCATTTGGGGGCGGCGGAGGCGCAGGGCATCTATGACGTGCTCGATACGTATGCGCGGGCGGCCCGGTATCAGGGCAGTGAGCGGTCGTTGAGTGAGTTGCGTGCGGACGCGCTGACGTACTTGATCTTGCATGGGCACATGCCGGACGGCAGTACACCGAGCGCGGCTCTGATCGACACCGCGCACGCCACGATCGTGCCTGACATCGACCCGAACACCGGTGACATCCGCCGTGACCCTCCACCTCCCACCTCGACCACGAACGACACGAACACCCATCCCGACACCGGGACCCACCCTGAGGCCGGTTCGGATATCGGGACCCGCACCGAGGCCAGTCCGCAGACCGGGACCCGTACTGAGGCCAGTCCGCAGACCGAGACCCGTACTGAGGCCAGTCCGCAGACCGAGACCCGCACCGAGGCTAGCCCGCAGACCGGCGACGGCGCCGAGCCCAGCGCAGCGGCAGGCACTCCGCCCGGCACGGCGGCGGGCACTCCGCGGGGTACCCCGCCCAGCGCAGCGACCGGCCCCGAGTCCAGCGCGACGACCGATGTCCCGCCCAGCGCAGTGACCGGCCCTGAGTCCAGCGCGACGACCGATGTTCCGTCCAGCGCGGCTAGCGACACCGCGTCTGAGGAGATGACCGGGGGTGTGCCGGTCACCGAGGCTTGTGCCTGCACCTGTACCGGCCTCGGTGACCAGGCCCGCCGCAGCGGAACCGGTGCCGGATCCGGTGGCGGATCGGGGTTGCGCGCTCACGTTCAGGTCACGGTGAGGTTGGAAACCCTTCTCGGCATGGACGAAGAGCCCGCAGACCTGGACGGACACGGGCCGATCCCGGCGCCGACCGCCAGGGATCTGGCGTTCTCCTCGGGCAGCACCTGGCGGCGTCTGGTCACTGACCCCCTGAGCGGGCAACTACTTGACTACGGGCGCACGACCTACCGCCCACCGGTCGGGCTCCGCGACTTCGTGCGCGCCAGAGACGTCACCTGCCGCACTCCGACCTGCACCCGACCGGCCAGCAAATCGGATCTCGATCATGTGATCTCCTGGCCGGCCGGATCCACCAGCGAGGAGAACCTCCAGGCCAAGTGTGATCATGATCATCGGCTGAAACATGAGGGACGCTGGTCTCATCAACTGTCCATCGACCCGGATCACCCACCGGGAACCATCGTCCTGCTCAGCCCTACCGGGCACGTCTACCTCAGCCACCGCCACGTCTACGACGAAACGAAAAGTACTGGAAGGGAGCGATATTCAAAGCCAGACCCGGTCACACGAGCTACCCATGCCGACCACGACAACGGGCCCCCACCGTTCTAGCCCTGAAACGAATGGAGAGGGCAGACCAACTCGCTAGGCCCGGAACGGGTCACCCGAGTGGTCCACCGCTCAGCCTGAACGGCAGCTCAGCTGCCGGGCGCCACTCTTGCCCTAGTCGTCGGCGAGTCAACTGTCAGGCCTCTGCCTGAGGCCGGATCGAGCGACATGGCAACGTGCTCGTGACCTGGTTTCAGATATGACTCGCGAGGTCGATGCGCAGCAGCCTCCTGGTTGGTCAACACCGTAGGCTGAGGAGAAGTTGATCAACTTTCGCGCGACCATCGGTTAGAAGAGCTGCCTGACGGCGGTGCTGGGTGGCGGTGCTTGACGGTGGTGCTGGGTGGCGGTGCCTGACGGCGGTGCTAGGTGGCGGTGCTTGACGGCGGTGCCTGGTGGCGGTGTTGGGTGGCGGTGCCTGGGTTGTGGTGCTTGACGGTGGTGCTTGTCGGTGGTGCTTGACGGCGGTGCTGTCCGGAGAAGGGCCGTGTGCGGGGTCGAGTCAGGAGTTTCGGTGTCCGTGCTGAGGACAGTGTTCGTTTGGCCCCCGTCGGGTTTCCCGGACAGGCCGTGGTGTACCGATCCGGGCGCCGATGCCTTCGCGAAGGTCTCACGGGCGATCTGCGACCGCTACAGCGAGGCGCTGGCCACGACGGGGTTGGTGCACAAGGTGGGCTCGGTTCGCATCATCGATCGGGGGTGCGACCAGGACGGTTCGGTGGTCCGTCCGCCGGGCGACGAGCCGCTGGTGAGCTTTGTCGGGCAG
>DATINJ010000210.1:0-2627 GCA_035474375.1 Kineosporiaceae bacterium
GATCAGCGCGATCAGGGCGCCGATGGCGACCGACAGGGCCCCCGGCCGGAGCTCCAAGTGCCGCCCACGAGGCGGGTGCACCGGCATCCACAGCAAGATCACCGCCGCCGCGATCACCGGGATGACCAGCAGCAACCACCAGCGCGACGACCATCCGGCCACGGCGGCGACCCCGAGCGAGACGCCGATTGCCGCGGTCACCACTCCGGACCAGCGGACGAACAGCAAGCTGAGCCGGCGCGGTGCCTGGTCGAGCAGGACCGGCAGCCGCTCCTCGTAGTTGATCAGCTCGGTGGCCGCCTGGATCACCGCCTCGGTGGCCGGCCCGTACTGCTCGGATCCGGGCTGAATTGGGCGCAACTGTTCCAGTCGCTCGCGAACCCGCGACTGCAGGACGGCGATCTGATCTTCAGGGTCTTCGCCCATGCCCCCTGACGGTAGCCATCTCAAGGCGTTCAGTCAGCCAGTGACCACAACGGCATAGCTGCCGATTCCAAGTAGCCGCTCACCGTCGACGAACGCGTCCTTCAGCAACAGGCTGGTGACCCGGCCGTCCGCCGGGTCGAATTCGACGTCCCGGACCTTGCCGAGCAGGTGACCGTGCTCGGTCAGCACGACCCGGCCGATCAGATCCAGTTTGGTGCCGGCCCGCCGTTTCCACTCGGCCGGCGGGTCGGCGAGGCGCTCGGCGGAGTCGACGGTCAGGGCGTCTGGGCCGAGACCGGCCAGCCCCGTCCAGAGCACGACGTCGCCGGGACCCTTGCTCTTCTTCACCCGGAAGCCGATCAGCCTTTGAGTTACCGGATCAACGATGGGCGCCTGCACCTTGCCGACCGCGGTCGCGGTGGAGGTGTCCATCACCGGATTGCCGGAGATGTCGCTGAACCTGATCACTTCTGGTCTCCCGCGGTCGGCTCGTCGACCGGTAACTCCTGGGTGGTCGAGCGTTTCTCGGGTGGTTCCGAAGAAGCCGCCGCCGCGGTCGGCTGGTCTGCAGGGTGGGGCCGAGCATCACCCTTGGCTTCGGCCTTTGCCACTGCTTGACCGCGCAGCCGATTCCGGAACTCCTCGACTGCGGCGCCGAAGCCGGCCAGGTCGTCGCGGATGAACTCGGTCGCCGCATCGGGCAGCATCAGGGCCTCGCCGGACACCGCGAGCGTATCCGGCAGCGGCACGAACTGTCGGCGCGGCGCGGAGGCGTCAGCGGGGTCGATCTCGTAGCCGACGGCGTCGGTCATCGTCTCGCCGACAGCCAGGATGACGTCGGTGACGACGCCTAGTCTGCGCCCGCTCTGAGTGATCACCGTTGAGCCGAGGACGGCGCCGCCGGCGCCTTCGGTCACACCGCTCAAGGCTTTCCGGTCGGCGAGGCTGCTCTCGTCCCGAATCATCACCGCAGCCGGACCGAGCCCATGCACGTTCTCCCAGGGCAGGGTCTTACGCAACGGGCCGGAGAACAACCCTCTGCCGTTCAACGTGAAACCAGCCAGTTCACCGGACTGCGACGAGTACACGACGTCCTTGATCTGACCGACGTCCTCGCCGGCCAGAGTTACCACCGGCCGCTTGACCAGGTCTGCGGCCTTCAGGAGCACGGTCACGATCGGCCTCCACGACGGCCGGAGCCCACGTTCCGAGACCGCTGGGCGATGATCCCACCGCGCCGACGTCGTGCCTGAATACCGCCGAACACCACGACGAGTAGAAGCAGCACCCCCAGTGCCAGAACCAGCCACTGCCACAACTCCACGGCGAACTCCTCTATCTGACCTGGACGGCGCCCGTCCGTTGATCAATCCTGTCGCCTGGAGCCCTTCCTGGCACCTTGAAAACGCCGGATCACTCCGTTTCGTGAGGTAGGTGAGGTTTGGTCTTGGCCCGACCTTCGGCCAGATAGCCGAGCCGGCGCAACGACTCCCGATTGCGCGGAGCGATGCTCAGCTGCCGGACCCGTTGCGGTAGCAGACGAGCCGGGCCCTGCGAGGCATCTTCCGTCATCGTCACCAGGCTGCCACGCGGGTGCGTCTCGACCGTGATCTCCACCGTCGCCTGACCGAGTGGCCAGCCTCTGGCCTCCAACTTCAGCCGATAGCCGGGCTCGTATTCGAGCACGTGGGTGGTGTCGCTGATCAATACCGGCCAGCTACCCACCGAATGGTGAACCCGGCTGCCCGGCTGCGGAAACTTGTCGTCGACGGCTCGGATCGTCGATGCGCCGACCACCCAGCCGGAGTAGGTCCAGCCGTCGGTGAGGACGGCAAGCACGTCGTCGGGTTCGGCCTCGATCACTCTCGTCACTTCGATCACCCCGCCAGTTTGCGGGGATTCGGGCGCACCGCACGCCGATCAGCCAGCAGCGCCGCTCAGGCGGGCAACCCGCCGTCCGAGCAAATGCTCTGACCGTCCAGTTCCGCCACTGGTAAAGACCGGCCTCCGATCACCGATATTCCATCGGCCGGAGTTCGATGAAATCCGGAGTTCGATGAAAATCAGGAAGGGTGCGACCGTGAATCCGTTCCATCGTTGGAGCCGGAAGGTCCGGGTGGCTACCGCCCAGGCACACGCCGTCACCAGGTTCTGGTCGTGGTGGGATGCGAAGGGCGCCCGGCAGACTTCGGCGGCCATCG
>DATINJ010000211.1:0-23586 GCA_035474375.1 Kineosporiaceae bacterium
AGGGCGCCGTAGGTCTCCAGCTCCCAGACCCGGTCCGGGGCCTCCTTGGCGTGCAGCTCGGCCATCCGTGGGTTGTTCAGGAACTTGCCACCGCGCATCGTGTCGCGGAAGTGGACCTGCCAGTTGTCCTTGGAGTTGGCGTTGCCCATCGCGGCCGCGGCGCCGCCCTCGGCCATCACGGTGTGCGCCTTGCCGAACAGCGACTTGGACAGGATCGCCGTCCGCATGCCCTGCTCGCGGGCCTCGATCGCGGCTCGCAGGCCGGCCCCGCCGGCACCGACCACCAGGACGTCGTACGGCAGGCGTTCCACCTGATTGTTCGTGGTGCGCCCCTGGGCGGTGGGCACGGTCATCGGACTCCCTTGTCTGCGACTGTCGAACGATCGTGGGGTGACCTCACCGGTGGCTCCCGTTCAGCTCACGGCGATGGGGTGGGTAGCCGAAGGCATCGGGATCAGTTGATGAACCGGAGGTCGGAGAACCAGCCGGCCGACAGCGACATGATGTAGAAGTCGGTCAGGATCACGGTGAACAGCGAGGCCATCGCGAACGTCCCGTGCTTCGGGTTGAGCTTCGAGACCACGGTCCACATCCGATAGCGGACGGGATGCTTGGAGAAGTGCTTGAGCCGACCGCCGACGACATGCCGGCAGGCATGGCAAGACAACGAGTACAGGCCCAGCATGACGACGTTCGTCACCATGATCAGCGTGCCGAGACCGATGCCGAAGCCGCCGTCCTTGCCGTGGAACGCCTTGATCGCGTCAAAGGCGTTGACGAACAGCAGCAGGCTGGCGAGGAAGAAGAAGTAGCGGTGCGAGTTCATCACCGCGAGCGGGAACCGGGTCTCGCCGGTGTACTTCGCGTGCGGCTCGGGCACCGCGCAGGCCTGCGGGGAGGCCCAGAGGCTGCGGTAGCCAGCCTTGCGGTAGTAGTAGCAGGTGGTCCGGAAGCCGGCCAGGATCGGGAAGATGATGATCGCCAGCGGGATGCCGGTCGGGAACCGGCCCAGCGGCTGGCCGAAGTCGGACGCATCGACCGGGCACGACTTGCTCAGGCACGGGGAGTACACCGGCGTCAGGTAGTGGTAGTCGTCGACGAAGTACCACTTGTTCATGAAAATGCGGATCAACGTGTAGACCACGAAGAATCCAAGGATTCCGGCGACCGTCAGCGGCGGTCGCCGCCAGTTGTCGGTGCGCAGCGTGCGCTGGACGATGCGCGCCCTACCGGGTGCGAACACCCCCGTGCCGGTCGGCACATCAGCAGGTTGCGGTCGGTCCGCCACGGACGTCATTCAGAATCCTCCCTCAGGACGTGGACCGCGACACTGCGGTCCACGCAAAAGGCAGTCTTGCGGTTTCGTTGCCGGAGGTAAAGCTGAACCGCCCCACCATCCTCAGGAAAGATCAGATATCGGCCCAGCACGCATCATGATCGCCAGTTCCGCCCACGGGGGGTCAGATTGACGTCGTGACACAACGCCACCGATAGCACAATGAGTAGCCGAAATTTAGGTCAAGATCGCCAGCTATGCCCACTTCTGTGCGCTTTCAGGGCACAAAAGCGGGCGTAGCTGGCGATCCAGCGACAGCGGGCCATGGACCAGCCTGGGGGCGAGGAACAGGACAGCCCTGGGGAAGGAACGGACAGCCCTGCGGAAGAACGGACCGGCTTAGGGAGCGAAGGAACGGTACGCGGTGAGGACGGCGGTGAGTTCCCTCAGCTGCTCGGCCACCCGGCGCGGAGCGGTGCCACCGCGGCCGTCACGCGAAGCCAGGCTGCCGGTGGTGTCGAGCACCTCCCGGACCTTGGGAGTGAGCATCGGCGATACGCCGGCGAGATCCTCGTCGGTCAGGTCCCACAGCTCCACCGAGCGGCCCTCGGCGGCGGCTCGCTGCTCGCACCGGCGCACACAGCCACCGGCGATCTCATGCGCGTCCCGGAACGGGACGCCGTCTCGAACCAGCCACTCGGCGATGTCGGTGGCCAGGGCGAACCCCTGCGGGGCGAGCGCGGCCATCCGGTCGACGTGGAACACCAGGGTGGACACCATCCCGGTGACGGCGGGAAGCAGGATCTCGAGGGTGTCGACGGCGTCGAACACCGGCTCCTTGTCCTCCTGAAGATCCCGGTTGTAGGCCAGCGGCAAGCCCTTCAAGGTCGCCAGCAGGCCGGTCAGGTCACCGATCAGCCGGCCGGCCTTGCCCCGGGCCAGCTCCGCGACGTCCGGGTTCTTCTTCTGCGGCATGATGCTCGACCCGGTCGACCACGCGTCGTCCAGCGTGACGAAGGAGAACTCCTTGGTCGCCCAGAGGATGATCTCTTCGGACAGCCGGGAGAGGTCCACCCCGATCATCGCGGTCACGAAGGCGAATTCGGCGGCCAGATCCCGGGACGCCGTGCCGTCGATCGAGTTCGGCACCGAACCGTTGAAGCCCAGGTCGGTGGCTACCGCCTCGGGATCGAGGCCGAGCGACGATCCGGCCAGCGCGCCGGACCCGTACGGCGAGACGGCGGCCCGCTTGTCCCAGTCGACCAGCCGCTCGACGTCCCGCAGCAGTGGCCAGCCGTGGGCCAGCAGGTGATGCCCGAGCAGCACCGGTTGCGCGTGCTGGAGGTGGGTCCGGCCGGGCATCGCCGCATCGGGATGCGCACCCGCCTGGTCGGCCAGCGCCTGGACCAGGTCCAGCACCGCCTGCGCGATCAGCCGAGCGTGGTCTCGCAGGTACATCCGCAGCAGGGTGGCGATCTGGTCGTTGCGCGAGCGGCCGGCCCGGAGCCGGCCGCCGAGTTCCGGCCCGAGCCGCTCCACCAGCACTCGCTCCAGCGCCGAGTGCACGTCCTCGTCCTGCTCGGCGGCCACCACCGTGCCAGCCGCGACGTCCGCGTCCAGAGCCTCGATCCCGGCCAGCAGGTCGGCCAGGTCGGCGTCGCCGAGCAGACCGGCCCGGTGCAGGGCACGGGCATGCGCTCGCGAGCCGGCCAGGTCGTATCGAGCCAGTCGCCAGTCGAAGTGGGTCGACTTCGACAACGCCGCCATCGCCTCGGCCGGGCCCCCGGCGAACCTGGAACCCCACAGCACGGTCGACTTGCTACTCACGGACGTCTCCTTCGGGATGTGGGGCGAGCACGCGTGCATGACCGCGGGAAAGGGCTAGCGAATACGCATGCCTACCGCTGCCGTGATCATGCACGCTTGCTCCCTTGGCGCGGGTACCTCCGGGCAAGCGTGCATGATCACGGCAGGTTGAGCGTTGACCACGGCAGGGCGTGCGCTCACGGGTTGCCGCTCTGGCCGGCGGCGAGCGCCAGAAAGCGAGCGGCGACCGCCTCGCCACCGAGCGGATCCCGGGTGACGACGAGCACGGTGTCGTCGCCAGCGATGCTGCCCAGCACGTTCGGCAACACCGAGTGGTCGATCGCCGAGGCGAGGAACTGGGCGGCGCCCGGCGGCGTGTGCAGCACCACCAGGTTCGCCGACGCCTCGGCGGTGACCAGTAACTCCTCGCAGAGCCGGCCGAGCCGGGCGTCCAGCATTTCCTGATCCACCCCACCGGCCGGGGTCTGGTCGCCGCCCTCGCCGGGAGCGGCGTAGACCAGCCCGCCTTCGGGGTGGCGGATCTTGACCGCACCGAGCTCGACCAGATCGCGAGACAGCGTGGCCTGGGTGACCACCACCCCGTCGGCGGTCAGCTCCTGGGCCAGCTCGACCTGTGAGCGCACCGGCATCCGCCGGAGGATGTCGACGATCCGGCGATGCCGAGCAATCTTGGTCGGCGGGGTCACCCGCGGATCGGTCGTCATGATCTTTGTAGTAGCCACACCAGCAGCGCCTTCTGTGCGTGCAGACGGTTCTCGGCCTCGTCCCAGACTGCGGACGCCGGACCGTCCAGGACGCTCGCGGCGATCTCCTTGCCCCGGTAGGCAGGCAGGCAATGCAGCACGATCGCTTCTGGAGCAGCCAGTTTCAGCGCGGCCTCATCGAGAGCGAAGGGGATGAAGGGCGCGGCCCGCTGGTCGGCCTCGGCCTCCTGGCCCATCGAGATCCAGGTATCGGTGGCCAACACATCGGCACCGGCAGCCGCGCGGGCGGGGTCGTGCTCGACGACCACCGAACCGCCGGTGGCGGCGGCCCGACGGCCGGCTGCCGCCAGGATCTCCGGATTCGGGAGCCACCCGGCGGGGGTCCCGATCCGGACGTGCATCCCGGCGGTGGCGCCGGCCAGCAAGTAGGAATGCGCCATGTTGTTCGCGCCGTCACCGAGGTAGGTCAGGGTCAGACCGGCGAGCTTGCCGTGCCGCTCCCGAACGGTCTGCAGGTCGGCGAGCAACTGGCAGGGGTGGAACTCGTCGGTCAGCGCGTTCACCACCGGAACCGTGCTCGCCGAGGCCATCGCCTCGATCCGGGTCTGGGCACCGGTCCGCCAGACGATCGCCGCGCATTGCCGGGTCAGCACCCGGGCGGTGTCCTCGATCGACTCGCCGCGGCCCAGCTGGCTCCCGACCGAATCGATGACCAGCGGGTACCCGCCCAGCTCGGCGATGCCGATGCTGAACGAGACCCGGGTGCGGGTGGAGGACTTGTCGAACAGGACGGCGACCGCGCGCGGGCCCGCCAGCGGACGCTCGGTGAAGATCCCGGCGGCTCGATCGGCCTTCAACCGGTCGGCCAGATCGAGCACCTCGATCAGCTCGTCCGGAGTCAGGTCGTCATCACGGAGAAAATGCCTGGGGCTCATGACTGCTCTTTCGCTGCGGCGGCGAGCGCGATCGGGAGCGCTGCCACGAAGGTGTCCGCCTGCTCGGCGGTGAGGATCAGCGGTGGGGCCAGCCGGAGCGCGTCCGGGGCCACCGCGTTGACGATGAACCCGGCTTCCAGCAGGTGCCGCGCGGTGGCGGCGGCGACCGGTTCGGTGAATTGGACGGCGCGCAGCAGTCCGTGTCCACGGACGCCGTCGATCAGCGGGTCGGCCAGGCTCTCGATCCCGGCGGCCAAGTGATCGCCGGTGGCGGTGGCGTTCGCCAGCAGACCGTCCCGCTCGATCACGTGCAGGGTGGCGAGACCGGCCGCGGTCGCGACCGGGTTGCCGCCGAACGTCGTCCCGTGCTGCCCGGCAGACAGCAGACCTGCCGCCTCCGGGCCCAGGGCGACCAGCGCGCCGATCGGGATTCCGCCGCCGAGCCCTTTCGCCAGCGTGACGACGTCCGGGACCAACGGCGGCTCGCCCGGACCGAGCACCGCCGGCAGCTGATGCGCGAACCAGGCACCGGTCCGGCCGATCCCGGTCTGGATCTCATCCAGCACCAGGAGCGCGCCGGCCGCCCGGGTCAGGTCCCGAGCAGCGCTCAGGTATCCGGGTGGAGCGAGCCGGACCCCGGCTTCGCCCTGAATCGGCTCCAGGAAGACGGCGGCTGTGCCGGAACCCACCGCCCGGGTCAGTGCCTCAAGATCGCCGTAGGGAACATGGACGACGTCTCCAGGCAGCGGCGCGAACGGTTCCCGGTACGCCGTCTTGTGCGTCAGGGCCAGGGCGCCCATGGTCCGGCCGTGGAAGGCTCCCTCGGCCGCGACCAGGCCGGTCCGGCCGGTGCGCCGGGAGAGCTTGAACGCCGCTTCGTTCGCCTCGCTGCCGGAGTTGCCGAAGAACACCGCCGAGCCGGGTGGCGCATCGAGCAGTTCGAGCAGCCGCTCGGCCAGCCCGATCTGATTCGGCGTGGTGAAGAAGTTGGAGACGTGGCCGAGCGTGGCCAGCTGCGCGGTCACCGCCGAGACCAGGAACGGGTGCGCATGGCCGAGGACGTTCACCGCGATCCCGCCGAGCAGATCCAGGTAACGCTGGCCGTCGGCGTCCCACACGTAACAGCCCTCGCCGCGGACCAGTACCCGCTGTGGAGCGCCGAAAACCCGGATCAGTGAACGGTCGTAGCGCTCGCTCCAGGCCAGATTGCCGCCGGAGTGCGGGACCGTCAGATCGGTCGTACTCACTGGACCAGCTCTTCCTTCGCAGGGACGACCATGGTGCCGATGCCCTTGGAGGTGAACACCTCGAGCAGCAGGCTGTGCTTCACCCGACCATCGATCACGGTGGCGTTGGGCACGCCGCCGCGGACCGCACGCAGGCAGGCCTCCATCTTGGGGACCATCCCGGACTGCAGGCTGGGCAACATCGCTTCGAGTTCGTCATCGGTCAGCTCGGTGAGCAGCGACGAGCGATCCGGCCAGTTCGCGTACAGCCCTTCGACGTCGGTCAGCACGATGAATTTCGCCGCGCCGAGGGCGACCGCGAGGGCCGCCGCGGCGGTATCCGCGTTCACGTTCAGTACCTGGCCGTCGTCGTCCGGGGCAACCGTCGACACCACCGGGATCCGGCCGGCGTCGATCAGGTCGAGGACGGCGGCCGGGTTAACCTCCACCACGTCACCGACCAGCCCGACGTCCACGTGGCTGCCGTCCACCACGGCGCCGCGCCGAGCGGCCAGGAAGAGGCCGCCGTCCTCACCGGACAATCCGATCCCGAGCGGTCCGTGCTGGTTGATCAAGCCGACCAGTTCGCGACCCACCTGGCCGGTCAGCACCATCCGGACGACGTCCATCGTCTCCGGGGAGGTCACTCGCAGGCCACCCCGGAATTCGCTGGGTATGCCGAGCCGAGTGAGCATCGCCGAGATCTGCGGCCCTCCGCCGTGCACGACCACCGGCTTCAGACCGGCCGCCCGAAGGAACACCACGTCCTCGGCGAAGGCCCGCTTCAGGTCGTCGTCGATCATCGCGTTGCCACCGTACTTGATCACCGCGATCGCCCCGCGGAACCGCTGCAGCCAAGGCAGGGCCTCGATCAGGACGGCGGCCTTCTCCTCGGCGTCCAGCGGCGAAAACTCTGCCTCACTCATGCCGTTGATTCGCTCCGGCGCGGCGCTGATGACGTCGCCTTCCTCCGGCCGCCCACAAGCGACTTCGTCGTTGCGTGCGGCCTCCGTCCAGGCGCCGTCGCGCCGCTTCTCGCTCATGAGGAGTACGCGCTGTTCTCGTGCACGTAGGCATGGGTCAGGTCGTTCGTCCAGACGGTGGCGGTAGCGTCGCCGACCTTCAGGTCAATCGTGACCGTGACCTTCCGGTCGGTGAGGTCGATCGCGGCCGGGGACTCCCCCGGCGCGCTCTTGCGGCAGACCCAGACGCCGTTCATCGCGACGTCCAGATCGGCCGGGTCGAACGCAGCCGTGGTGGTGCCGACACTCGCCAGGATCCGCCCCCAGTTCGGGTCCCGGCCGAAGACCGCGGCCTTGAACAGGTTGCTGCGGGCCACCGAGCGGCCTACCTCGACGGCGTCCGCCTCGCTCGCCGCGTTGCGCACCTCGATGCTGATCTCGTGGTCGGCGCCCTCGGCGTCGGCCAGCAACTGCTGGGCCAGGTCCAGGCAGACGCCACGGACGGCGGCGGCGAACTCCTCCGGTTCCGGCGTGACGCCGCTGGCCCCAGAGGCGAGCAGCGCCACGGTGTCGTTGGTGGACTGGCAGCCGTCGGAGTCCAGCCGATCGAAGCTGACCCGGGTGGCGGCCCGCAGCGCGGCATCACAACCGGCCGCGTCGACGTCCGCATCCGTGGTGATCACGACGAGCATGGTGGCCAGCGCCGGGGCCAGCATGCCGGCGCCCTTGGCCATCCCGCCGACCGTCCAGCCGGCCGGTGAGCTGTGCGCGGCCTGCTTGGCCACGGTGTCGGTGGTCATGATGGCGTGCGCGGCGTCACTGCCGCCGTCGGCACTGAGCGTCTGGTTGGCGGCCGCGACCCCGGCGAGCATGTGCTCCCGGTCGAACATCGGCCCGATCAGGCCGGTGGAACAGACCAGGACGTCGAGAGCCGAGATCCCGGCCAGCCGGGCGACTTCCTCGGCGGTGGCATGGGTCAGTTCGAAGCCTTCACTGCCGGTGTAGCAGTTGGCGCCGCCGGAGTTCAGGACCGCAGCGCGGAGCCGGCCGTCGGCTGCCGTTCGCTCGCTCCACAGCACCGGGTTGGCCTTGCACCGGTTGCTGGTGAAGACCGCCGCCGCGGCATCGCGCGGGCCGTCGTTGACGACCAGGGCGACGTCAAGACCACCGCTACTCTTCAGCCCCGCCGCGACGCCTGCGGCGCGGAAACCCTTCGCTGCCGTGACACTCATGTGCTTGATCCCTACATCCTGTTTGTCCTGCTCGCTGGTGAAACTCGCCGCGCAACTGCGGCTGGACTACTCGGCGTCCTCGGTGACGGTGTAGCCCGCGTGCCGCCACACCGACGTGGCGACCAGCGACTGTGCGGCCGGAACGAGCACCCAATCGGTGTCGAAGGTCGACACCGTCAGCACCGGGATCCCGGCATCGGCCAGCGGTTTGAGCAGCCGCAACAGGATGCCGATCTGGGAGAACTCCAAGGCCCCAGCCGCCCGGATCACTGTGAACGGGCCTTCGACCGGGCCGGGCACCGGCTCCGGCAGGCTGTTCGTCGGGCAGATCACGCTGGTCTCATCTGCCGTACGGGAGACGCTGGCCAGCGGCGATCCGACGGCCCAGTCCGGTTCGGGGGCGTCCGGATCAAGCCGGACTACCGCCATCGCCTGCCGGTACTGGATCAAGTGCACGTTGACTCCTCGGGGATCGGCAGCGCTGGATCGTGCTTCATGGGGCCACCCCCGTGACCGGCAGGCCGAGCGTCTCCGGCAAGTCGAGCGCGAGATTGGTGGATTGCACCGCTCCGCCCGCCGTGCCCTTGGTGAGATTGTCGATCGCGCTGACGACGACCACCCGGCCGACGCGCCCGTCCACAGCTAACTGGAGGAGCGCGGTGTTCGACCCGAGCGTATCCGCCGTCCGCGGCCAGCGACCTTCCGGCAGGACCCGGACGAAGGGCTCGTCAGCATATGTTCGCCGCCAGGCCTCCTGCACGTCACCGGCTTCTACTCCGGCTTTCAGCCGAGCGGTGCAGGTGGCGAGGATGCCACGGGACATCGGCGCCAGGGTCGGGGTGAACGACACCCGAACCGGCTCCAGCCCGCTGAGCCCCAGACACTGCTCGATCTCCGGAGTGTGCCGGTGCCCGCCGCCGACACCGTACGGGCTCATCGAGCCCATCACCTCGCTGCCGATCATGTTCACCTTGGCCGACTTACCCGCGCCCGACGTCCCGCTGGCCGCCACGATCACCACGTCGTCCGGCTCCAGCAAACCGGCGGCGAAGCCGGGAGCCAGAGCCAGGCTGGCGGCCGTGGGATAACACCCCGGCACGGCGATCCGGCGGGCCCCGGAAAGTGACTCCCGCTGTTTCGTGCCGTCACCGCGCGGCAGTTCGGGCAGCCCGTAGGCCCAGGCCCCGGCATGCTTGCCGCCGTAGAACTCGGTCCAGGCCTCCGGATCGGTCAGCCGGTGGTCAGCACCGCAGTCGATCACCACCGTGTCGGACGGCAGCTGCGCGGCGATCACCGCGCTGGCGCCGTGCGGCAACGCCAGGAAGACGACGTCGTGACCGCCGAGTGTCTCCGCGTTGGTCGGCTCCAGCACCCGGTCGGCGAGCGGATGCAGGTGTGGCTGGTGCTCGCCGACGAGGCTGCCCGCACTGGAGGCCGCAGTCAGCGTGCCGATCTCAACCTCGGGATGCCCGAGCAGGATGCGGAGCAGCTCACCACCGGCATACCCACTGGCTCCGGCCACTGCGACACTGATTCCCATAACGCATGACCATACATTAGAACGCAATTTTATGCATCTTCGATGGCTAATGAGCGCCGGAGTGGCGATGGGGCCGGGTGAGACTATAGCTGTCTGTCGGGACGCGTGACAGAGCGTTGCGCCTTCTCGTTGCGGCGAACCTCAGGCGGCCGATCGGCCAGCGAGCTACTCGACCGCCCGCAACCCGACTCGGTCTAACCCCCACCGGCAACGTTTACCAAGACCCCTGCGGAGACTTACACCGAGCCGGGTTGCGGAGCGGCGAGTGCTACCTCGTGCTTTGTCTGATTCAAGACCTAGGCAAGCGGGTCGGTGGGGCTCCAGGGAGTGACAGCCAGGCGGCGGGTCGGCGCGGGGACGGCACCGGAGCCATCGGCCAACTCCTGCGCGGCTTTTCGGAGCGAATCGACGGTATCGACGCCGGCCCGCAGAAAGCAGCCGGACCAGGGATCGAGTTCCCCGTGAGCCACCGCGAGCACCAGGTCGAGAACCCGCTCCGGGGCAGTCCAGTCAGTCCGGCCGGCGTGCACCGGCATCGCCGCCGTCATCTCGGTCTGCACCGTGCCTGGCGACACCTCGAAAGCCCTCAGCCCGCGCGCAAACCCGGCCAGATGCAGGTTGCCGGTGAGGCGGAACAGCCCGGCTTTGGCTGCGCCGTACGCCGAGTAGATCTCCCGGTCGTTCGCCCCGATGCCGGAACTCAGGTTGATCACCCGGCCGGCACCGCGCTCCACCATGCCCGGTACCACCGCGCGGACCAGGTGAAACGGTCCGCGTAGATCGGTTTCGACGACGTCCCACCAATCGTTCGGGTCAGCCTGCCAGACGGGCACCTCGACCGAGTCGATCACGCCGGCGCTGTTCACCAGCAGGTCGATCCCGCCCAGTTCGCTCTGCACGGCGGCGATCGCCGCCTGGACGGCTCCGAAGTCGCGGACGTCGGCCAGCCCGACCACGGCTCGACCGCCGGCCGCGGCGACTTCCTCGGCCACCGCGACCAGCCCCGGTTGCGAGCGGCCGAGCAGACCGACAGCGATCCCGGAGCGGGCCAGACCAAGCACCAACTCCCGGCCGAGGCCTCGGTTCGCCCCGGTGATCAGCGCCGTCCGGGTCAGCATCGGCTCAGCCGCCGGTGCACCACCCTTGTCACGATCGAGCACGGTCGGCCTCCCCTACCCGCGGACACGGACACCATCGGGCAAGATCGCCGCGCGACTGACCGGAACTCCGTGCGGACAACCTGGTGTGCGACACGACCCCCATCTTGGCACCCAGACTTGGCGCTCCGATCGGCACTGAGCCGAACCGGCGGCCTCGGCGAGGTTTCGGCGCCAGTCTCCCCGCTGATGATCGGGCACGCTTGCGCGGACCCTCCTGGGCCCTCGGCATAACCCAAAAGATCGCCAGCTGTGCCCACCTTTGTGCCCGGAAAAGGGCCCTTCAGCGGGCACAGCTGACGATCTTGGCAACCAGCGCCATGATCTTCGGCGCGGGCTGCTAGCGGCGCAGCGTCGCCCCGGTCGCTGCGGTCGCCGCGGCCACCGCAGAGTCCCGAGCGGCGAGGGTTTCCTCGGCGGTCAGGGTTCGGTCCGGCGCCCGGAAACGCAGGGCGAAGGCCAGCGAGCGCTGCCCCGGCTGGATCGGCGGCTTGGTGTACACGTCGAACAACCGCACCGACTCCAGCAGTTCGCCCGCGCCCGCGACGAGTGCGGCCTGCACCTGCGCGGCCGGGACGTCCGCATCGACGACCAGCGCGACGTCCTCCTTCGCCATCGGGAAGGTGGAGATCGGCTCGGCGGCGACCACCGCTCCCGAGGCGGCGATCAGGACGTCGAGATCGACCTCGGCGGCCACTGTCCGGGCCGGTAGCCCGAGTGCCGCTACCACCTTGGGATGCAGTTCACCGGCGTGCCCGAACAGCTGCCCGTCGATTTCCAGCCGGGCACACCGCCCGGGATGCCACGGCGCGTGATCGGCGTCCTTGGTCACGGTGGGAGTGATCCCGACCGTCCGGGCGATCAGCAGCGCGGCGTCCACGGCGTCCGACCAGTCTGCCGCTCGACCGGCGGCGTTCCAGCCGGGCAACTCGCGCTGACCGGTCAGCACGATCGCGGCGCGGCGCGGCTGGGCCGGCAACGCGGCGTCGAGGGCGGCCAGCTCGGCCTCCGTAGGACGGCCGGTCACGCTCGGCCGCCCGGCCACCGGAAGGGCACCCGGAACCGGCCGGGTGACCGAGCCGATCTCGAACAGCCCCAGATCGGTGAACCCTCGCCCGACGTTCCGGCGCACCGCCTCAACCAGGGTGGACAGCACCGAGGTACGCAGGAACGGCTGCTCGTCGGACAGCGGGTTCGCCAGCTTCAGCGCCACCCGGCGGGGATCGTCGGCACTCAGCCCGAACGCGTCATGCACCGCCGTGCCGACGAACGGGTAGGTGAGCACCTGCACCAGCCCGTGCTCGGCGAGCGCCCGGGCCACCGAACGGCGCACCAGCTGGCCATGGCTGAGGCCACGGCCGGGTGGCGCGATCGGCAGGATCGAGGGAATGTGCTGGTATCCGCGCAACCGGGCGATCTCCTCGACCAGATCGACGCCGATCCGCAGATCCGGCCGCCAGCTCGGGGCCCGGACCAGCAGCACATCGGACTCGGTGATCTCAACGACGGCCCCGCTCAGCTCCGATTCGAGCACCTCGGCGCCCTCGGCGGACACCGTGCAGCCGATCTCGGTCAGGCTCTCGATCACCTGTGCTCGGGACCACTCGCACCCGGTAACCCGGTTCGGCAGCTCCCAGGACATCCGGATCAACGCACCCGGCTGCGCCCGGCCGACGTCCGTCACCGGCCCGATCGCCGTCTGCTCGCCACCACCGAACTGCACCAGCAACCGAACCGCCAGCTCCGCCGCCCGGTCCGCCAGATCGCTGTCGACGCCGCGTTCGAACCGCTTGCTCGCCTCGGTGGACAGCTTGTGCCGCCGGGCGGTGCGCGCCACCGTCACCGGGTCGAAGTGCGCGGCCTCGAGCAGCACGTTCGTGGTGCCGGCGTGCACCTCACTGCTGGCACCGCCCATCACTCCGGCCAACGCGAGCACCCGGTCGCCGCCACCATCGGTGATCAGCAGGTCTTCCGGATCGAGCACCCGGACGACGTCGTCCAGGGTGGTCAGCTTCTCCCCCGAGCGGGCCCGGCGGACGACGATCGGCCCACTCAGCCGGTCCAGGTCGAAGGCGTGCAGCGGCTGGCCAACCGCCAACATCACATAGTTGGTGACGTCGACAGCAAGCGAAATCGGCCGCATCCCAGCCTGTTCCAGCCGACGCTGAAGCCAGCGCGGGGAGGCCGCGGTGGTATCGACACCGTGCACGATCCGGGCCACGTAGCGGCCACAGCCCGCCTGACCACGGATCGGCGCGCCGTCCTCCAGCCGGACGTCGAACCCGTCACCGGCCGGAACCGGAACCTCGATCAGCGCCGGATCGGCGGGGTCGGTGAACTTCGCGCCTGTGGCGTGCCGGTACTCCCGGGCGATCCCACGCAGGCTGAGCGCATAGCCGCGGTCCGGCGTCACGTTGACCTCGACGGTCTCCTCGGCCAGGCCGAGCAAGGTGATCGCGTCGGTGCCGGCCGGGACGTCGCCCAACTGCCACTCGACCAGCCGGATGATCCCGTCATGGTCGTCACCGAGGCCGAGTTCCCGCGCTGAGCAGATCATTCCGTCGGACACGTGACCGTAGGTCTTGCGCGCCGCGATCGCGAACCCGCCCGGCAGCACCGCGCCCGGCAGGCACACCACAACCTTGTCGCCGAGAATGAAATTCCTTGCCCCGCAGACAATTCCGCGCGGACCGAAGGTACCGTCGGGCAGTTCGACGCCGTGCTCACCGACGTCCACCTGGCACCAGCGAATGACTTTGCCGTTCTTCTGCGGCTCTTCGACGAACTCCAGTACCTCGCCGACCACCAGCGGACCGGTGATGTCACCGCCGCCGTGGACGGCTTCCTCCTCCAGCCCGACCCGGACCAGGTCGGCCGCGACCTGCTCGGCCGTGGTCCCGGCAGGCAACTCGACGTACTCGCCGAGCCAACTCAGTGGCGCGCGCATCAGGACTCCATGCCGTAGTGCTGACTGAACCGGATATCGCCCTCGACCATGTCGCGCATGTCTTCTACCCCGTTGCGGAACATCAGGGTCCGCTCGATGCCCATCCCGAAAGCGAAGCCGCTGTAGACCTCCGGATCGATGCCGCAGGCGCGCAGCACGTTCGGGTGCACCATGCCGCAGCCACCCCACTCGATCCAGCCGGTGCCCTTGCAGGTTCGGCAGCTGCGGTCTTCGCCCTTGCAGATCATGCAGAGCACGTCCGGCTCGGCGCTCGGCTCGGTGAACGGGAAGAACGACGGCCGCAACCTGGTCCGGACGTCCGGCCCGAACAGCTCCTGGGCCAGGTGGTCCAGGGTGCCCTTGAGATGCGCCATGGTCAGGCCCTTGTCGATGGCAAGGCCCTCGACCTGGTGGAACACCGGGGTGTGCGTGGCGTCCAGCTCATCGGTCCGGAACACCTTGCCGGGGCAGACCACATAGATCGGCGCCCCCCGCTCCAGCATCGTGCGGGCCTGCACCGGCGACGTGTGCGTGCGCAGCACCAGGCCGTTCTCCGGCGGATCGACGAAGAACGTGTCCTGCATCTGCCGGGCCGGGTGGTCCGGGTCGAAGTTCAGCGCGTCGAAGTTGAACCATTCGGCTTCCACCTCGGGGCCTTCGGCGATCTCCCAGCCCATCGCGACGAAGATGTCGCCGATTCGCTCGGAGATGGTCTCCAGCGGGTGCCGGGCGCCGACCGGTTGCCGATCGACCGGCAACGTGACGTCCACCGATTCCTCGACCAGCACCCTGGCATCGCGCTCCAGCTCCAGCTCGGCCTGCCGGGCGACCAGCGCGCGGTTCACCTGACCGCGGGCGGCACCGATCCGCTTACCGGCATCGGCCCGCGCGGCCGGCGGCAACGCCCCGATCTCGCGATTGGCCAGCGCGAGCGGACTGCGGTCGCCGGTGTGATCCAGGCGGGCCTGCTTCAGCTGATCCAGATCGGCAGCCGACTCGAACGCAGCGAATGCCTCCGCCACGAATCGGGCAAGCTCGCTCTCGGACAGCACAGCAACCTCTACCGGGTCGTAATCCTTAGTTCCAGGCACCCTTCGATCCTCTCAGACTCCGCCACCGGGTTTTCCCACCCAACTCTTCGCCGGTGATCATGCACGGTTACCCCTTTGGCTCGGGCAAGCGTGCATGATCACCGCCACAGAGGGGGGCACGCCGTGCATGACCAGACCTTGTTGGCGAATTCGCTTCGCCGTAGCCAGCCGGTCCTAATCCGGCCGCGATCATGCACGATTGCCCGCTCGCGGAGGGCTTGGGGTGGCAAGCGTGCATGATCACCGGCACCGAACGGGCAAGCGTGCATGATCACCGGCGCAGAGGGGGGCATGCGTGCATGATCACTGGCGGGCGGAGCGGCGCTGGGCTCGGGCGGTGGCGTACAGGCAGACGGTGGCAGCGGTGGCCAGGTTCAGGCTCTCGGCCCGGCCGTGCACCGGGACTCGAACGATGGCATCGGCCAGGGCCGCGTCGGCGGTCGGCAGCCCCCACGCCTCGTTCCCGAAGACCCACGCCACCGGGCCGGCCAGCAGCGCGCCGGGTTCGGTCTGCGCCGCGTCGGACAGATCGTCCAGATCGATTGAGCCGGCCCCGTCGGCGGCGAGGATGTGCAGGCCGGCGGCGCGCAAGCCGGCTACGGCCACGGCCAGCGGCACCCCCGCCACCACCGGGAGATGGAACAGGCTCCCCGCGGTGGCCCGGACCGCCTTCGGATTGTGGACGTCGACACTGGCGTCGGTCAGCACCACCGCGTCCGCTCCGGCCGCGTCGGCGGCGCGGATCACCGTCCCGGCGTTTCCCGGGTCGCGAACCTGAGACAACACCGCGACCATCGCGGGACGTCGGCGCAGCACCGAGTCGAGGTCGACGGTGATCAGGTCACAAACCGCGAGCAGGCCCTGCGGGCTGAGCGTGCCACCGTCGGCCAGCATCGCCGCCAGCACCTCGTCGGTGACCGGACGAGCGAAGATCCGCACCGCCGCCGCGGCGTCCATGATCTCCGGGTACCGCTGCGCCGCCTCCTGCGTCGCGTACAGCTCGCGCACCGCTCCCGGCCCGGCCCGGCCCGGCGCGGCGGCAGTGAGCGCGACCGCCTCGCGGACCGCTTGCGGCCCTTCGACGACAAACCGGCCGGCCCGTAGACGCGCGGAACGCCCGGAGAGCCTGGCCACTGCCTTCACCCGATCGGATCGGGGATTGGACAGCAGCACCTGCTCCGGGCGTTCCGAAATCACCGGCTGCATGCTGCGAGTAGCGCTGTCTTCGTCGTCATCGCTGCGTCACTGTTCTGCGTCCCGTGGGGTAGCACCAGGTCAGGCTGCGTTGCTGTCCTGCGCGGGCAGCGCCGCCCGCGCAGCCACGACGAGGGTCGCGAATGCGGCCGCGTCGTTCACCGCGAGCTCGGCCAGCATCCTGCGGTCGACCTCGATCTCCGCAGCCTTGAGGCCCTGGATGAACCGGTTGTAGGTCATCCCGTTCAGGCGAGCAGCAGCGTTGATCCGCTGGATCCACAGCTTGCGGAAGTCTCCCTTACGCGCCCGACGGTCGCGGTAGGAGTACACGAGCGAGTGGGTGACCTGCTCTTTTGCCTTGCGGTACAGCCTGGAGCGCTGCCCGCGGTAACCGCTGGCGCGCTCAAGAATCTCGCGACGTTTCTTCTGGGCATTTACTGCCCGCTTCACGCGTGCCACGTGGAGTCTCCTTGTTCAATGCGCCGATCTGATCGTCGGCGCTAGGGGCGGGACGAGGATCAGATACCGAGCATGCGCTTGACCCGCTTGGCGTCAGCCGGCGATACGTCGACATCGGCAGCCAGGCGGCGGGTGCGCACGCTGGACTTGCCCTCCAGGTAGTGCCGGCCGTTGGACTGCTCGCGCCGGAGCTTGCCACTGCCCGTCACCTTGAAGCGCTTCTTCGCACCGCTGTGCGTCTTCATCTTCGGCACGTCTGTCTCCTCGTTGATCCGCGCGGCTGCGCGGGTAGATGGTGCTCCGGGGCCGGAGGGCTCCGGAGCACCCGTTCAGTGCCGCCGTCAGGCGTCGGCGGCGGCTTGCTCGGACTCGGACGCCTTAGGGGCGTCCTCCTTGTCCTTCGGCCTGGGACTGGGACTCGGAGCCGGGCTGGCAGCCGGGCTCGGAGCGGGACTGGGGGCGGGGCTGGCGGCCGGGCCGGGGCGAGCCGGGCCTGGCTTCGGCGGTGGGCCGGGCATCGGCCGAGGTCCGGGACGCGGTGCCGTGCCGGGTGTGGCCGAACCGGGAGCCGGCGCGGGCCGGGCAGCCGGAGTCGGACGCGCGGCCGGAGCCGGTGCGGGCCTGCTCGCGGGAGCCGAGCTCGACGTCGAACCCGACGACGATCCGGACGGACCGGACGAGGACGGAGCCGACGAGGACCCGGACGGGCCGGACGACGACGGACGACTCGACGGGGACGACGAGGGACCCGACGGCGAGAACGGACGCCCGGTCGACGGCGGCCGGGAGCCGGACGACGACGATGGCGGCCGAGACGACGACGAGGACGACGGCGGCCGAGACGACGACGAAGACGACGGCGGACGCGACGAGTACGACGACGATCCGGCGGCCGGGGCCGCCGACGGCGGCGGGGTCACCCGCTTCACGAAGATCGGCTCGCCATCCTCGGACACCGGACCATCGGCCGGGTTCGTGTTCGGCGCCGGGGTCGGAGCGGCGGTGGCGGCAACCGGAACGGGTGCCGCCTCGATGGCGTCCTCGTCCTCGAACTCTTCCGAGTCGTCCCGCATCTCGTCGTCGCTGTTGTCCCGAACCCGAGGCGGCCGGCTTGCCTTGTGCTCCGCCTTGGCCTCGGCCTTCTTCTTGTGCGGGCCGATCACCATGATCATGTTTCGGCCGTCCTGCTTCGGCGTGCTCTCGACATAGCCGAGCTCGGCCACGTCGGCAGCCATCCGCTGAAGCAGGCGGTATCCCATTTCCGGGCGCGACTGCTCGCGGCCACGGAACATGATCATGACCTTGACCTTGTCGCCCGCGTTCAAGAAGCGCTCGACATGGCCTTTTTTCGTCCCGTAGTCATGCGGGTCGATCTTCAGCCGAAGTCGGATCTCCTTGAGAACCGTGTGCGCCTGGTTCTTCCGGGCCTCACGATCCTTGATCGCAGACTCGTACTTGAATTTCCCGAAGTCCATGAGCTTGCAGACCGGCGGTCTGGCCTGCGGCGCGACCTCGACGAGGTCGAGATCGGCCTCCTGGGCGAGACGCAACGCGTCTTCAACCCGGACGATGCCGACCTGCTCCCCGTTCGGGCCGACCAGCCGCACCTCTGGGACGCGGATACGGTCGTTAATCCGGGGCTCGCTGATGTGGTGCTCCTTCATGCCGTCACGAAGACCACCGGCATACAGGAGAAGGCTCCCGAACGCGGGCGCGCGGGAGCCTCAGAACGGTCGCGCGGCAAACTGCTACCGCGCCGCCTCACCCCGGCAAAGGGGTGAAACTGTTCTACCCCGAAGGGTGGAACGGACCGGACCCGACGTCCTCAACCTTCATCGATCGAATCAACGTGCGATCCGGTCGATACGGCCAGACGACAGGTGGGAGAGACTCCACTTGGCGCACCGGGATCAACAGAACCCGGTCGGTCAGTTCCCCAGGGTATCAGCAGCAGGCCGATCAATGCGACGCCCACCCCAACACCGCCTAGCAAGGCGAACCCGGCCCACGGACCGACCACGTCGATCGCCGCCCCGGCCGCCGGTGTTCCGGCCGCGATACCGAGCGTCATCGCGGAGCCGTACCAACCCATCGCCTCGCCCCGGCGCTCCTCCGGCACCAGCCGGCTGATCACCGTCGCGGTCGCGCTGAGCGTCGGAGCACAGAGGAAGCCGGCCGGGAGCACGGCCACCGCCAGCCACCAGGCGCTCGACGCGAGACCCACCGGAATCGTCAGCAGGCCCAGCCCGAGCAACAGCAGAGCCGGCGGGACCGCGCGGCGAGCAGCACCGAACACCAGCCCGCCGACCAGCGACGACAACGACCAGGCGACGAACACCACCCAGGTCAGGCCCAGATCTCCGGTGGCTCGGACCTGCGCCACGATCGAGACGTCGGTGCCGGAAAGGACGACCAGCGTTCCCGCCGTGATCGCCAGCACCGCCAGCAGCGCCGGATCTCGCAGCAGGGCCGGCTTGCCGCCCTCGAGAGCGGAAGACTCCGATCGCTGGTTCGGCTGCGCGGCGCTGCGGGTGGGCGGATTGAAGATCATCAGGCCGAGCCCGGCCAGGGCCAGCGTGGCGCCGACCGCGAACACCGTGCCCGTCGTCGACCACTGCGTGGCCAGCAGGACGGCGAGCGCGGGCCCGATCATGAAGGTGATCTCGGTGCCGATCGAGTCCAGAGCGAAGGCGGTGTGCTGCTGCGGCAGCGGGACGAGCGCGGCCAACGACTGCCGAACCACCGTGAAGATCGGCACCGACAGCAGCCCGCCGACGAAGGCCACGAACAGCAGGGCCCCGAATCCGAGAAACGGGATGGCCGCCCAGACGGTGGCCACTGCCAGCACCGACGGCAGGAGTGCCCGGCGCAGCCCGACGCGATCGACGGCCCGCCCGCGCCACGGGGCACCGATCGCCGTCCCGATCGTCGACATCGCGGCCACCAGCCCGGCCGCGGCATAGCCCCGACCCGTCCCGATCACCACGTACAGCGTGATCACCACGCCGGCCCCGGAGTGCGGCACCCGAGCCAGCACGGCGAAGGCCAGCAGTCGAAGGACACCAGGCAGGGCGAGGACACGTCGGTAGGCGAGCAGGGACATGGCCCGCATCCTGCCCGGGACCTCCGACAATTTCCGCTTATTTAACCTCGGCTGCGATCCAGAGTTGGATGAATCGAGTACGTCTGATCAACTAGAGCCGTGACGCAGGAGAGACCGGCCGCCGAGCGAGTTGCTTCCCGCAACCTGCTCGGGCGGCCGGCTTGCGTCTGACTGGCTTTCCGCCGTTCCGTCCCAATTGGCCATCCGAGTCAGGTCATTTCGCGTCAGACTGGGCGACGTAGGCTGTCCGAATCAGGCCGTGCGAACCGTGAGCCGCAGCGAGTCGGCCCGCTCGGCCACCACGCCGTCAGCGGCGAGTAACTGCGAGACACGAGCGGTGATCTCCCGCATCTGATCCGGTTCCAGGCCGATCGGCAGACCGAGAACCACGTTGAGCCCGGCCGGTCCGTCCGGTTCACAGCGGTGCGCGACCAGACGCGGGATGGCGGTCGCGATCGTGGCAACCGCGCTCAGCACGGCGGGGTCCTCGGCCGGCGGGGACCATTCTCGGCCCTGCGCCACCGCCCAGACCACCGGACGGGGCAGCAGACAAGCCACTGGCCCCGCTGGATCGATCGCGATCAGGTCGCACCCCTCCACCACGGCGGCCTGTGCGGCTCGAGCGGCCTCCACCGGCACCGGACGGGCGGTGGCGTTCCAGGTGGCGAGCGCCGCCGTGCTGCTGAACGCGGGCAGGATCCGCCGGCCGTCCTGGCTAGTGATGGTGACCAGGGCCATGTCCGCGCTCTTGTCCCCCTGCCCGTGATCCGCGGCGGCGCTCAGATCGTCGTCCTCGCCCAGAACCGCGACGATCGGAACGAGCACCCGGGTCGGCGCCCAGGCCCGGGCGACGGCGATCAAGGCCGCCGCATCACCAGCGGCCTGCCAGCCGGCCAGGGCGGCGCCCAACTCGGGGTCGGTCGTTCCGTCGTCACCGGCGAACGGCTGACCAGTGAGCGTCCGACCGGCCCAGGGCACCCCCGCCGAGTCAGCGACCGGCGACATCCAGGGCCTCCGGAAGAGTGAAAGCACCCGAATAGAGCGCCTTCCCGACGATCGCGCCCTCGACGCCGAGAGATACCAGAGCGCGCAAGGCCTCCAGGTCGGCGAGGCTGGAGATACCACCGCTGGCCACTACCGGCTTGTCGGTCCGGGCCGCCACCTCACGCAACAACTCCAGGTTCGGCCCGCGCAGGGTGCCGTCCTTGGTGACGTCGGTGACGACGTACCGGGCGCAGCCGTCGGCGTCCAACCGGGCCAGGGTCTCCCAGAGGTCGCCGCCCTCCCGGGTCCACCCCCGCCCGGCCAGCGTGGTGCCGCGCACGTCCAGCCCGACAGCGACCCGGTCACCGAAGCGCTTGATCGCGTCTCGGGTCCAATCCGGATCTTCGAGCGCGGCGGTCCCGAGGTTCACCCGGGCGCAACCGGTGGCCATCGCGGCGTCCAGGCTGGCGTCGTCCCGGATCCCCCCGGACATCTCGACCTTGACGCCCAGTTCGGAGACCTGCGCCACGACGTCAGCGAGCAGTGCGCTGTTCGAGCCGCGACCGAAGGCGGCGTCCAGATCGACCAGGTGGATCCACTCCGCCCCGGCCTGCTGCCAGGCGAGCGCCGCCTCCAGCGGATCGCCGTAGCCGGTCTCGCTACCGGCCTCTCCCTGCACCAGCCGGACCGCCTGACCGTCACTCACGTCGACGGCAGGCAGCAGTTCCAGCCGGGGGACGGCGGTCGTGGGGTCGGTCATCGTGGAGCCTTCCATCGGAGGTTTCGGGCGTCGAGGTTTGGGCCCATCGAACGCTACCCGGTCGCCGCCATCCACCCCGCACCCGCCCTCCCGAACGTCCCGACCTGGGACTACTCGAAGCGGGAGGGGTCGCCGGCGCCTCGGCGGAGGATCTCCGGCTGATCACCGGACAAGTCGATCACGGTGGTCGGCTCCAGACCGCAGTCACCGGAGTCGACCACGGCGTCCACCTGATGATCCAGGCGTTCCTTGATCTCCCAGCCCTGGGTCATCGGCTCGTCGTCGTCCGGCATCAGCAGCGTGCTGGACAGCATCGGCTCGCCGAGTTCGGCCAACAGCGCCTGGGTGACCGTGTGCGCCGGAATCCGCACCCCGACGGTCAGCTTCTTCGGGTGCAACAGCTGGCGCGGCACCTCCTTGGTGGCCGGCAGCACGAACGTGTAGCTGCCCGGTGTAGAGGCTTTGACCAGGCGAAACACCGAGTTGCTGACCTTGACGAACTGGCCTAGCTGGGCGAAGTCACGGCATACCAGGGTGAAGTGATGCTTGCCGTCGAGCCGGCGGATCTCCCGGATTCGATCCAGACCCTCACGGTTGCCCAGCTGGCAACCCAGCGCGTAGCAGGAGTCGGTCGGGTAAGCGATCAACCCGCCGCCGCGGATCAGCTCGACGACCTGGCTGATCGCCCGGGGTTGCGGATTGTCCGGGTGCACATCGAGGTAGCGCGCCATGGCAGAGAGCTTAGGCCCATGATCCGCCCCGCTCGGCCCTCCATCGGCCCCTAGCCGGCTAATCCGCTCGGCTTTCCAGAGCTATGGCGATCATGCACGGTTGCCCCTCATGGACCGCGATCATGCACGGTTGCCCACCTCAAAGCGGGCAAGCGTGCATGATCACCGCAGAAGTTTGGGCAGGGCCGAATAGGCCAGCAAGGTCGACATCGGCTCCGCTCGGCCCCCTCATCGGTCTTGATCGAGGTAGATCGGCTCGGTCTTGATCGGGGCTAGATCGGCTCGATCTTGATCGGGGCTAGATCGGCTCGGTCTTGATTGGGCCTAGATCGGCCGGGCCGGCTACAGCGTCTGCAGCCAGTTGCGCAGCAGTTGCGCACCGGCGTCGCCGGACTTCTCCGGGTGGAACTGGGTCGCGGTGAGCGGGCCGTTCTCTACCGCGGCGACGAACCGGGCACCGTGTTCGGCCCAGGTCACCAACGCCGGGGGGAGAATCAGATTCGGATCACCGGGTGACGGCAATTCCCACTTCTGCACCCCATAGGAGTGCACGAAGTAGAACCGCTCGTGCTCCACCCCGGCGAACAGGGCAGTTCCGGGCGGCGGGGACACGGTGTTCCAGCCCATGTGGGGCACCACGTTGGCCGGCAGCAGTTCCACCGTGCCTGGCCACTCCCCCAGGCCTGCCACGTCGTCCCGATCGAACTCGACCGAACGCTCGAACATCACCTGCAGACCGACGCAGATCCCGAGAACCGGTCGGCCACCGGCCAGCCGACGGCCGATCAACCGATGCCCGCCTACGGCCCGCAGCTGCTCCGCCACCGATGCGAAGGCCCCGACTCCGGGGACGACGAGACCACCGCAGTTCAATGCGGTATCGAAATCGGCGGTGAGGGTGACTGCGGCGCCGACCCGTTCCAGGGCGCGAACAGCGGACCGGATGTTCCCCGATCCGTAATCGAGGACAACGACCTCGGACGAATTCATGGCCCCAGCCTAGAGCCTGTTTTGGCAGTCCCCGCCGTCGCGAGGACGTGCCCGGTGGGCGCCAATCACCCCTTGCTCGAGCGCACCGCCCGGCGGTACTCCCGGTTCAGGTTCGCAATGCTGATGAACGGGATCTCCTTGGGGCAGGAGACCGTGCACTGGCCGGTATTGGTGCACCCGCCGAAGCCCTCGTCGTCCATCTGCGCCACCATGTTCAGCACCCGGGTCTCGCGTTCCGGTTGCCCCTGTGGCAGCACGTTGAGGTGCGCCACCTTGGCCGCGGTGAAGAGCGTCGCAGACCCGTTCGGGCAGGCCGCCACGCAGGCCCCGCACCCGATACACGCGGCGTTCTCAAAAGCGCTGTCCGCGGCGGGTTTCGGCACCGGGGTGGCGTGCGCGTCCGGCGCCGAGCCAGTCGGTGCGGTGATGTAGCCACCGGCACCGATGATCCGGTCGAAAGCGCTCCGG
>DATINJ010000212.1:0-3702 GCA_035474375.1 Kineosporiaceae bacterium
CATCACGCCGTAGGCGTAGGCCTTGTCCTTGTGCACGATCGCCGAGAACGCGTCCACCGCCTCGCCCTGCAGCAGGATGTCGACCTTGACCAGGTCCGCGGTCTGCTCGCCGGCCTCCTCGTAGTCCAGGCTCGCGTAGCCGCGGGTGCGCGACTTCAGCGCGTCGAAGAAGTCGAAGATGATCTCGGCCAGCGGCAGCGTGTAGCGCAGCTCCACCCGGGTCTCGGACAGGTAGTCCATGCCGAGCAGGGCGCCCCGCCGGCTCTGGCACAGCTCCATGATCGCGCCGATGTACTCGCTCGGCGCGATGATCATCGACTTGACGACCGGCTCGTACACCTCGGCGATCTTCTGCCCGGACGGCCAGTCCGAGGGGTTGGTGACCACGAACTCCCGGCCGTCCTCCAGGATCACCCGGTTCACCACGTTGGGCGCGGTCGAGATCAGGTCCAGGCCGAACTCTCTTTCCAGGCGGTCCCGGGTGATCTCCAGGTGCAGCAGGCCCAGGAAGCCGCACCGGAAGCCGAAGCCGAGCGCTCCGGAGGACTCCGGCTCGTAGACCAGCGCGGCGTCGTTGAGCCGCAGCCGGTCCAGCGCGTCGCGCAGCAGCGGGAAGTCCGAGCCGTCGATCGGGAACAGGCCCGAGTACACCATCGGCTTGGGGTCGCGGTAGCCGCCGAGCGGCTGGGACGCAGGCTTGCCGGCGTCGGTGACGGTGTCGCCGACCCGGGACTGCCGGACGTCCTTCACCCCGGTGATCAGGTAGCCGACCTCGCCGACGCCCAAGCCCTTGCTGGCCACCGGCTCGGGCGAGATGACGCCTACCTCGAGCAGCTCGTGGGTGGCGCCGGTGGACATCATCTTGATCCGCTGCCGGGGGCTGATGTGGCCGTCGATCACCCGGACGTAGGTGATCACACCCCGGTAGATGTCATAGACCGAGTCGAAGATCATCGCCCGGGCCTGGGTGGTGGCGTTCCCGACCGGCGGCGGGACATCCCGGCAGATCACGTCGAGCAGCTCCTCGACGCCCTGGCCGGTCTTCGCTGAGACGCGGAGCACGTCGTCGGGCTCGCAGCCGATGATGTGGGCGATCTCGGCGGCGTACAGGTCGGGCTGGGCGGCCGGCAGGTCGATCTTGTTCAGCACCGGGATGATGTGCAGGTCGTTCTCCAGCGCCAGGTACAGGTTGGCCAGCGTCTGCGCCTCGATGCCCTGGGCGGCGTCGACCAGCAGCACCGCGCCCTCACAGGCGGCCAGGCTGCGCGACACCTCGTAGGTGAAGTCGACGTGGCCGGGGGTGTCGATCATGTGCAGCGTGTAGTCGGTGCCGTCTTGGGTCGAACGCCACGGCATCCGGACGTTCTGCGCCTTGATGGTGATGCCGCGCTCGCGCTCGATGTCCATCCGGTCCAGGTACTGGGCCTTGGCCTGGCGGGGGTCGAGCACGCCGGTGAGCCGCAGCATCTGATCGGCCAGGGTCGACTTGCCGTGGTCGATGTGGGCGATGATCGAGAAGTTGCGGATGCGCTCGGGCGGGGTGGCGCCGGCTGGGCTGGGGATCGCGGGCACGGGCTGCTTTCTGTGCGGTACGGGTCTGCAGACGCATTCTCCCATGGCCCTGGCGCCGGCCCGCACTCTTGCCCTGACCGGCGGGAAGCTGGGGTGCAGAGCCTTGCTATCCGCGCATGTGGCTGTGGTGAGAAGAAAATGTGGATGCACCTATTGCCCGCTGTGTGACTGCGCTGCTACCGTCCCTGCCACTCAATCGGTCATAACGGTGCTTCATCGCAAACAGTCGCGAGGGCACCGTCTGGTCTCGTCCCCCGAAAACGGCACGATTCCGCGCTTTCAGTGGCCTGGCTGGACTGCCGCTTCGGCTGCCCTGAGGGGGCGTCATGGGCGTTTTCCGTTCCTTGCCTGTTTCTCGTCGGACGAGATGGATCAGCGGATCGACCGCTCTGGTCATGGTCGTCTCGCTGTTCACGGTGGTGGCCCCGACTGGGGTGCCCGGCGCCCCGACGGCCGCCTTGGCGGTGGACCCGGCCTGCACCGACAGCTCGCTCCCCCCGCCGACCTACACCACCGCCAACCCTGGCGTGACGACGGTGATCCAGCAGGACGGCGGGACGGTGGAGGTGCCGCCGGCGGCGGTGACCTCGCCGACCACCATCGACGCGGAGTCACTGTGCGCGTCGGACCTGCCGCCGCTGGATTCGGGCATGACGATCGTGACCGACGGCCCGCGGGACGGTTACCGGTTCACCCCGCACATGACCTTCGGGGATGACCTGCACATCACCGTGCCCTACGACGCCTCGCTGATCCCGGCCGGTCTGACCGAGCAGGACGTGCAGATCTACTACTACGACACGGCCCAGTTGCAGTGGGTGGCGTTGCAGCGCGACAGCCTGGACCAGAGCGCGGACAAGGTGGAGAGCCTGTCCAACCACTTCACCGACATGATCGCGGCAACGGTGACGGTGCCGGACCACCCGGAGAACGTGTCGTTCAACCCGACCAGCATCAAGGACCTCAAGGCTGCCGACCCGTCGGCCGGGGTGGGTCTGGTCGACCCTCCGGAAGCCAATAACGAAGGCGACGCGCGTATCTCCTACCCGATCGATCTGCCGGACGGTCGGCAGGACATGGCACCCGACCTGGGCCTGAGCTATTCCTCGGCCGCAGGTAATGGCTGGCTGGGGGTGGGTTGGGATCTGTCGGTGCCGAGCATCGGGATCGACACCCGGTGGGGCGTGCCGCGCTACGACGCGGCGAACGAGACCGAGACCTACACCGTCGGCCAAGGTCAGCTGACCCCGGTAGCGAACCGTGGCCCGGCGGTGGCGCGCACCTCGGAGAAGGTCTTCCACGCCCGGGTCGAGGGTGGTTTCGACACGATCGTGCGGCACGGCAGCGTGCCCACGAACTACTGGTGGGAGGTGACGGACAAGGACGGGGACCGGTCCTTCTACGGCGGTGACCCGGAAAGTGGCCCGGTGGCCGCGGCGCGCCTCGCCGATAACGCCGGCAACATCTTCCGCTGGGCGTTGCGCGAGGCCCGCGATCTGCACGGCAACGCGGTGCATTACGACTACCAGACGGTGTCCGATGTCGGGGTGGCCGGCGGCACCGTGCCGGGTCGGCAGCTCTACCCGCGGACCATCGACTACACCCGCAAGGGCGTCACGGCCGGCCCGTACACGGTGAAGTTCGTCCGCGACAGCGAGCTGACCGGCTACGCCCGCCGCTCTGACGTGGTGATCGACGCCCGCGGCGGGTTCAAGATGGTCACCGCCGAACTGCTGGCCCGGATCGAGGTCGCGTTCCAGGGCCAACCCGTGCGCTCCTACGACCTGGCCTACACCACGGGGGCGTTCGGTAAGAAGCTGCTGGCCTCGGTCACCCAGCGCGGCGCGAACAACACCGCCCTGGGCACCCACACCTTCAGCTACTACGACGACATCCGCAACACTGCCGGCGGCTACGACGCCTTCGCCACTCCGGTGAACTGGACGGTCGGCTCCGACGGCGTCGACGCCGGTTTGCTCAGCCACGGTAAGGCCAGCGCGATCTCCGGCTCGCTGTCCACCAGCACCGGCGGGCACCTCTACGCCGGGTTCAACCCGACCAAGCCGAGCAAGTACGGCAGCGCCGGCGCCAAGGTCGGCTTCACCCACACCAGCACCGACGGTCAGCTCG